>CAYVUQ010000181.1:0-4289 GCA_964454915.1 uncultured Puniceicoccaceae bacterium | reverse complement strand
ATCGTCCTGCGCCCGTTTTCGGCGTCCCCCGGGAAAGAAGGAAAAGACAAGGTAGAAGACCACCCCCACCGAAATACCGCTGTCGGCGATGTTGAACGCGGGCCAGCGGTAGGGATCGATCCCCAAAGAGGGCAATCCGGGCAGCAGCACATCGACAAAATCAACGACATGGCCGTAGAGGACGCGGTCGAGCAGGTTTCCCACGATCCCTCCGACAATCAATCCGAAGCAGACCTGCATTCGCAGTTTCTTCAGCTCCAGCGAGCCACGGTAGATGTAGATGGCGGCCAAAGCACCGACGCCCACCACGATCAGGAATATCCGGTATCCGGTGAGGAGTCCCCAGGCGGCACCTTCGTTGCCGATGTGGACCCACTGGAGAAAATCCGGGATGACTACAATGGGAGACGCGCCGCCCGGACCGCCGCCGGGGTGATAG
The DNA here is from genome assembly GCA_964454915.1 of uncultured Puniceicoccaceae bacterium. Lineage (GTDB taxonomy): Bacteria > Verrucomicrobiota > Verrucomicrobiia > Opitutales > Puniceicoccaceae > Puniceicoccus. The sequence continues at coordinate 3,850 of CAYVUQ010000181.1, read as the reverse complement.
GTGCCAAAGGGAAGGATGGCCGCGATCCAGGCCTTCGTGGCCTGGTCCGCCGCCAGAAGCAATAGCACCACCGCCCAGAACCAACGGTAGGCCCGCCAGCGGGGCGACCGGTGCGCCGGGCTATTCGTCGGCGTCGTCATCAGAGAGGACCGGCCCGTCGTCCCCGTCGAAATTCTGGATACCGGCTTTCTGGACGACCCGCACCCGGCCTTTCTCGACCTCCGTCTGCCCTTCGACCGAGTACCGGGTGAACGGAACCGCGCGGAGCCGCTCGCGGCTGATGGGCTTGCCCGTGATCTCGCAGATGCCGTATCTGCCCTCGCGGAGACGCCGGATGGCCTCGTCGATCTCGTAGAGGGCCTCCTGTTCACTGGAAACCATGCTCAGGGCGAAGTCGCGGTCAAAACTGTCGGTACCGGCATCGGCCATGTGCTGGCCATAGCTGGAAAGGTCCCCGGAGTCCTCCTTGTTCGACCGCCGCAGGGTCTCCTCCGAATGGCGGTTGAGCCCCTCCAACACTTCCTCGTGCAGACGGACCAGCGCACGGTAATTGGGCAGGAATTTCCTGGGAATCCCCTCTTCGGTCAACTTCGAGGTCGGTGAAACAGTCGAGCCCGAAGCGGTGGGATCGAACCCGAGAAGGTCCGCCACCGATGCCGCCTTGAAGGACTGTTTCGGGCGGGATGGTTCGGTCTTCCCTGCCACCTCCGGGGCCTCCGACCTGACGGGACCCGCCGGTTTCGCAGCTTCCGCGTCCTTGCCCTTTTTCGGGGTTTCGGGTTTGGACTTTTCTTCCGACTCGGTCTTCCGGTTCTTGAGAAAATCGCGCAAGTCCTTCATGGAGAATACGACTGGCTGGCCCTTGCGCAGCTCGTCCTCCTCGCTGCGTGGCACCCTCTTGCGAAGTGCCTCCGTGACGCGGCGGGTCACTTCCTCCGAGGCGACACCTCCCTTGCCCTTCGCCCTGGCCTCAACGGGCTTCCCGGGAGAAGCTCCGCTCTTGCGCGGGGCCTTTTTCCCGGAAGAGACACTCTTCTTCTTCCCTGCGGGCGTGGCGGACTTCTTCGGCTTCGCGGGTGTTTTCTTCTTCGCGTCCGTCTTGGCGGCCACCTTCTTCTTCGCGGGTGACTTCTTGCTCACGGTTTTCCTGGCTGCATTCTTTTTCGGTGCCGTCTTCCTGGGAGCGGCTTTTTCAGGAGCGGCCTTTTTCGGAGCGGCCTTTTTCGGAGCGGCCTTTTTGGCGGACTTCGGCTTCGCCGACTTCCTGGCGGCCGTTGTGCTTTTGGAATCCTTTTTCGCGGACATGGAGTGACTTCGATTGAGTGTTGTTCGTAAGAGTGACCGAAAACCGGCTTCAGGCGGTTCCGGCCTTGATGCGTTCGAGGGCGGCAGCACACCGTTCGGAAACTGCTCCCCATTCAGTTGTATCCACCAGGCGGGGCACCCAACGCCAGGTGCGCGGACAACGTTCGCCGTCGGCGTGCGAGGCTGCGACCCGCGCGGAACCGTCCCCGGCGGCTACCTCCACCGCCGAAACGATAAAGAGTTCGGGCAGGCGTTCCTCGTAAACCCGCAGAAGCCGGATCATTTCGTCGTCGGGATCGCCTGAAATCCGCAACCTGGCGTCGAGACTGGAGGCAATTTCCTTCGCCTTGCGTCGCTCCTCCAGAGCATCGTTCACATGGTCGGCCTTCCAGCGAAGGATGCGGTCCACATCAATAGCGGCGGCGGAGTGCGTGAAGCCCGACGGTGCCTCGGGCCATCCGGCCAGCTGCACCGGCTCCGCCCCGAACTCCGAACCGGAGTGGAGAAAGGAATAGGCCTCGTCGGCTGTGAACACAAGAATCGGATTGAGAATCCGGCAAAGCGCATCGCAGGTGCGAAAGAGTGCGGTCTGCGAAGAGCGGCGCAGGGGATCGTCCGGAGCCAGGGTGTAGAGACGGTCCTTGAGAATGTCGTGATAGGTGGCCGACAGGGTCTGGGAACAGAACCGGTTGATCTCCTGATAGACGCGGTGGAAGGCAAACTCGCCGTAGGCCGACTCGACCGACGGAATCAATTCGGCGAGACGGGCCAGTGCCCACTGGTCGAGCGGATCGAGGGCGGAGTCTTCAACCGAATCGGTCGTCGGATCGAAGTCGAACAGATTACCGATCTGGAAACGCAGGGTATTGCGGATGTTGCGATAGGTCTGCGAGACGTTCTTGAGGATCTCCGCCGAAACCGGGATGTCGTTCCGGTAGTCTTCGGAGCTGATCCACAGGCGGACAATGTCGGCCCCAAACTCGTTGATGTAGCCGTCGGCTGTCTGGGGCTTGCCGTCGCTCTTGGAGATTTTCCGACCGTCCTGACCGACCACGAACCCGTGCGTGAGGACCTTGCGATAGGGGGGGCGTCCGTCCGCGACCACTCCGGTCCAGAGCGAGGACTGAAACCATCCGCGGTGTTGGTCGCTGCCCTCGATGTAGAGATCGACCGGCCAGGAAAGACCACGGGCCTGCACGACCGCACGGTGGCTGCACCCCGAATCGATCCACACGTCCAGGGTGTCGCGACCCGGCGTCAACGCGGTCGGCTCCCACCCCCCAGGCAGGTCAATGCCCTCGAGAAGCTCGTCCGCGCCGCGGTCAAACCATATCCCGCACCCGTGTTTCTCGACCTTGTCGGCAAGACCGCGGATCACCCCGGCATCGATAAAGGCCTCGCCCTCGGCGTTGAAAAAAGCGGGAACGGGGACTCCCCATGTGCGCTGGCGGCTGATACACCAGTCGGGCCTGGACTCGACCGCACCCCGGATGCGCGCCTCGCCCCAGGCGGGCTCCCAATCCACCGACCCGATTGCCTCCAGTGCCCGTTCGCGCACGCCCTCCCTGTCGAGCGAGACAAACCACTGGTCCATGGCCCGGAAAACCACCGGCGTCTTCGAACGCCAGCAGTGCGGATAGGAGTGCCGGTGCGGCTCGTTGGCGAGCAGCACCCCGCGCTCCCGCATCAGTGCCAGCACCCTGTCGTTGGCCTCGGAGTGCCCGCCGGTCTCCAGAACCGAGGCACCGACCAGCGCAGACGGAATCCTGCCGTCGTCCACATAGCGGCCCTCGTCGTCCAACGGACAGTAAATCTCCAACTCGTTGGCCAGACCAACCAGATAGTCCTCGATCCCGTGCCCGGGAGCGATATGCACGCATCCAGTGCCGGTCTCGGCAGTCACATAATCCGCACAAACCAGCGGAGCGGCCCGGTCGATGAAAGGATGGCGACCAACGGTGCCAGCCAGATCCTCCCCGGAGCGTGTTTCGACGACCTCGGTTTCACCCCAACCGCACGCTTCCGCAACAGCGGCGACCCTCGTGGAGGCGACCCAGTAGAACTGATCGCCGCTGCGCACCTTCGCGTATCCAAGGCGCGGGTGGAGAGCGACGGCCAAATTGGCAGGAAGCGTCCAGGGGGTCGTCGTCCAGATCACCACCGACTCCGCAACCGACCCCTCCACCGGAAAGGCCACGTAGATGGAGGGACTGGTGTGCTCCTTGTACTCGATCTCGGCCTCCGCCAGGGCGGTCCGGCAGGGGATGGACCAATACACGGGCTTCTTGCTGCGATAGACCAGCCCGCGCGCGACAAACTCCGCGAAAGTCCTCAAACTAGTGGCCTCGTAGGCCGGGTCCATGGTGCGGTATTCGTTGGCCCAGTCGGCCTGGACGCCGAGCCGCTCGAACTGCGACCGCTGTTTCTCGATGAAAGAACGGCTGAAGGCCTCGCAGGCCTCGCGCATCTCGACCGGGTCGGGGGTGCGCCCCTCGTCCTTCATCTGCCGGGCGTCGGCGAAACGCTCCCCCGGCTCCCGGCACAG
>CAYVUQ010000180.1:0-4309 GCA_964454915.1 uncultured Puniceicoccaceae bacterium | reverse complement strand
CTGTCCGTCGGAGTTCTCGTCGGCGGTTTTCTCCAACTCGCCCTGCCCGCAGTCGATTTGGGCCGCCGGGGGTGGAGGCCCCGTCTCAATCTCCGCACCGATCCCGCCATCGAAAAAGTCCAGAGACTCTTCGTCCCCGCGGTGGCCGGTGCCGCCATTTTGCAGGTCAACATCCTCGTCTCCCGGAGCCTGGCGTTCTGGGTGGACGCGGATGGGGTCGCCCTCCTCTACCTCCCCGCCCGTCTCGTGGAGCTACCGCTCGGACTCTTCGGAATCGCCACCGCGACCGTCCTTTTTCCCGAATTCGCACGACTTGCCGGAAGAAACGACCCGGATGCCCTCCTCGAGTCCTACCGAAACGGCGCAGCACTGGTGGCGGCAATCATGATTCCGGCGGCTGTCGGTCTGGGCGTTCTCGCCGAACCCATCCTGCGCGTCTTCGCATGGGGGCTCTTCGACGCTGCCGACGCCGCGAAAGCCGCACCGGTTCTGCTCGTGTTCGGCCTCGGTCTTCCGTTTTACGCTCTGGCCACCCTCCTGTCCCGAGCGCATCAGGCCCGGCAGGACATGCGAACCCCCGTGCGCGTGGCGGCCCGTGTGCTGGCCGCCAACCTCGTCTTCAGCCTCGCTCTCATGTTCCCCTTCGGGGTCGTCGGGCTGGCGGCGGCCAACAGCATCGCCGCAGCGATCCAGGTCTGCCTCCTCCAGCGCGCCCTGCGCGTGAACATGGCGCACTCCGTTTCCACGGGAACCGGCTCGCCCTGCGATTCCTCGGGACCACCCGCGAACCCACCGGCAACCGGGAGCATGACTCCGCCTGGACTGTGGAAAGTCCTCGCCGGGTCGGGTGTCCTTCTGGTCTTTTTGTGGTTCATCCCTCATCCCCCGGATGAATCCGGTCGATCCGCACTGCTGATCCATCTCTTCTGGGTCGTCCCTGCCGGGGGTGTTGTCGCGCTGGGGACCATGGCTGCCCTCGGTTTCAAACCTGTCCGGGCTCTCCTTCCCCGATTTCACGCACGCCATGGGTCTTGATCGCACCGATATCCTGATCGTCGGCGGCGGTGTCGCGGGTCTGCTCCTCGGGTGGAAGCTGCGCGAGCGCGATATCCGGATACTGACGGGCCGGTTTCCGCCCGCTTCGATCGTCTCCGCAGGCGTCCTCAACCCTGTGACCGGGCGGAGACTCACGGCCGTACCGGATTTCCAGGATTTCCTGTCCGAAGCCGAGCGGACCTACGGGGGCATCCCCACGCCCAGGCCGCTTTTCCACCGCACGGCGATTCGCCGCTTCTTCCAGAACGACAAAGAAGCGGCCCTGTTCCGGGAACGACGCGACTCCGCCGCCCACCGGCCCTACCTCTCCGACGAAACACCTGCCGGAGAGAGCGGTCTCGCAACCTCCGACCCACTGGGAAGTTTCCTGATCCGCAATGCCGGTGTGGTGGAACTCCCCCCGTTGCTCGAAGCCATTCAAACCGAACTGGCCGACCGGATTCGCACCGAAAACGCCCAATGGGAATCCCTTTCCGTGGGCAGAGCGAGTACCCGCCTCAACGGGATCGAAGCCGCCACCATCGTTTGTTGCGACGGGGCGTCAGTCGTCCGCAACCCCCTCTTCCGATGGCTTCCTTTGCGCCCGGTCATGGGCGAGACCCTCACACTCCGCGCTTCGGGTCTCCCGCCCTTTGACGAAGTGGTCCAGCATGGGAAGTGGGTTCTTTCCCTGGGGAACGATCTGTTTCGGATCGGCTCCACCTATCACCGGATCGATCTCGGGGGCGAAGGGCTTTCCGCAACCGCCCGTCCAGACCCACCCCTGGCCGGTGAAGCCGGTCGCAGGGAGTTGGCCGAGGCTTTCGCCCGCATTTTCCCTTCTGCAAGTCAAACGGAGGTCGTGGACCATCGAGCGGGCATCCGCCCCTGCAGCCGCGACCGCCTCCCCTACGTCGGCCCGCATCCCGCACTTCCCAACGCCTTTATCTGCAACGGCCTGGGTTCGAAGGGCGCACTCATGGCCCCGCTCCTGACCGAAACCCTCGCCCGCCATATCCGGGACGGCGCACCCCTCGAAAAACACTGGCTCCCGGTGCGGATGGTTGCGCGCGGATTCGAACCCGCTATCGACCGAAGAACCTGATCCGGCCCGGGCGCAGTCGGGCCAGCGGGTTGCCCTCGACATCCGGTCGGGGCTCGCCAAGACGGGAAAGCAGGAAGAAGGCCGCCAGAGTCAAGGCCGCGCAGGTCCAGGCCAGGGGTGCGAAGGCATCGGTCATTTCCCGTATCAGCACGCTGGAAAGCGAACCGCCGAGGATGGCGAGCATCGTGATCAGCGAAGTCATCGCCAGATAGCGGGCCTGGCGCCTCTCGGGGCTCAGGTCAAACTGCAGGGTCTCCTTCCCGACCACGGTGAGCATCAGCCCGAAACCAAACGAAGCGTAGAGCACGCCCACCCATGCCCGGGCGGTGACAAACGGAGCCAGAAGCGTATCCACGGTGAGGACGAGCAACCCCGTCCGCATCAACAGTCGCCCGCCGAAGCGGTCTCCAACCCGCGCGGCGACAAGATTCCCCAGAGCACTTCCTCCCATAAACCAGATGCTGAGGACTCCCAGAAACGAAATCCTCTCTCCGGTGACGGCCTGCAAATGGGCGGCGAAAAACGGTGCCGGAATGAAGAACGCGTGCATGAGGACCAACGCCCCGAGAAAAGCGGCATGACCACGCCGCGACGGACCGGGAACAAGGAAATCCTTGAGACCGTCGAACAAATCGCGAAAGGAGCGCGGTCTCGGCGGCTCGGGCGCGGATTCGGGCACCTCGCGGACCGACGCCACCGCGAGCCACGAGACAACCATGAAGCCGAAAGCGACAAAATGGAGAAGAGACAACGCCGTATTGATCGGATAGCTCTCCAGAATCCTCTCGACCAACTTGCCGGCAAGCATGCCCCCAAGACCCCCGATCATGAAACGGAAGGAGAAGTTGGACGCCCGCATCCGCGCGGGCAACCCCCGGATCAGGAGTCTCTGAAAGGCCGAGATACTGATGCCCGCGCACAAACCCGAAGCAAAGGGCGTCAGGGCAAGCACGAACGGAGTCGCGGCACCCGCCAGGCCCGGCAAAAGGAGCAGTGCCGCAGCAACCGCAAACACCAGCCGCTGGGGCACGCCCGTGGTCAACACGAAGGGCTTCACCCGGGACATCCGGTCAACCCAGGGTGCTGTAAAAACGGGCACGGAGAAGATCCCGAGCACCATGGCCGACGGCACAAAGGCGGCGAGCCAGGAAGGCCCCCCGAGATCGAGAATCACCCCGGGCAACAACGTCTGCGGATTGACGAACCCCACGCCACAGGCGAACGACCCACCATCGACAAGGAAAGCACGGTAATTCCAGCGGGCATCGGATTGGGTGGGGTTCATGATTTGAGGAGGCGAATGCAGTCACCGGAGGACTCACCCATCAACACAAATATGGAGGCTCTCCACCGCCGGAGAGGAAAAATCCACCACTGTCCCCCCGAGCACCATGCCGCGAGAGCGGCGTGAAAATTCCGTGTAAGGGCACCGGCAGGGTGCAAAATAGTTGCATTCCGCCTCTTCCGCGCTACATTGATTGTAGCCCAATTTTGTTATGAAAGAATCCCCAGCCTTCACCCCTTTCCCGCCAATCACGTCCCTCGAAGCGGATTGCCCCGAGCGGCATTCGCCCAGGTCGGGGTTTGCACTGATCATCGCCCTTTCGCTGATGGCTCTCCTGTTTCTGCTGGTCATCAGCATCGTCAGCATCACCCGTGTTGAAACCCAGGCCGCAACCGACAACCTGACCCGCGTGGAAGCCAGGACCAATGCCATCCTGGGCATGCAGATCGCCCTCGGCCAGCTGCAAAGATACGCCGGTGCCGACCAGCGCGCCACCGCCCCGGCTACGACCGTTTATCCGGATAAGGACGTTGTCTCGGGAACAGGTGATCTTTACGAAGATTCCACGTTTGGCTTCCGCTCTTTCGCCAACGAGAGTCGGAATCGCTCCTATCTGGACCTTGTTAAAGGCGGCACTTTTCTCAATCCGGACGAACGCGATCAGTGGGAAACCGCCCTCAACGACTGGTGGAACGACGGCGCGGATTCCTCTAATCCTGGCCAAAAGAAAAATCCCCACTGGACCGGCATCTTCGACACCACCTACCGGGTGGACCGCTTCTCCGACCCGAACGCCTCCACCGCCCTCCCCCGCCAGGTTTACGGCGATGCCGACGGCGATGGCTTATTCGGTGAAAGCTCGGACTACGACACCGTCTTTGGCG
>CAYVUQ010000179.1:0-4321 GCA_964454915.1 uncultured Puniceicoccaceae bacterium | reverse complement strand
CGGGCGACTTCGTCTTGGCCTTCACCAGCTGGCGAGGCTTGCGGACCAATTGGTTGATCGTAGGCATGAATTTGGAAAGGTTTGGATTAAGCGAAAACGGCGGAGAATACCTGCCGCCCCAACCGGATCAAGCCCCGAATTAAAAAAATTCCAGCCGGGCGACGAGCCGAGGGCGGGGGACCGCAACCTCGGGTAAGGGAAACCTGTTTGCATCGAAACCGGTATCGGTATCGAAAATTCCGTCATACCCCACATCCGCGCGGACACAAGCCTCCCTACAGCCGCGGAAAGCGGGCCATGCTCTCGTCGAGTCCACCGGGTCGGCTTTCCGTCAACCACTGCTCCCGAAAGGTCCGTTCGAGAGCCGCGAGGCGGCCCGCCATATCCGTATCGTCCACAGCCTCGCCCGCCTGGAGGAGGCATCGGTCCAGAGCCCACTGGTCGAGGTCGCGGGACAGGCCGATCCCCGGATCGAGCCCCCCTGTCGCGACACTCCGCAGAATCTCGTTGGCAGCATCCAGTGCGCCGTCGGGGAGTCCGGCGACAAGGTTCGGCAACTCCTTCGAATCGGCGAAAAAGGCACCGTGAAGAAAACTCCGGTTCGGGTTGATCCCTGGCAACAGGCCGTCCACACAACCCAGTTCCAGTAAGGCCGTCCCGCCGCCCGGGGGCGTGTCCGGGTAGAAGACCCGGTCCACCGCTGCCGCAAGGTCCTGCGCCGGATTCTCCTGCCCCCAGGCTCCGCGCGCAGCGAGAACCAGTGCGGGAAAGAGCGCAGGCGTGGGCTGGTGGTGACCGCCATCCCCCCAACAGGTCAGAATCATCCCGCGGGCACCATGCCGCCGGCCCTCGCGGATCGCCGAGGCGATGTTCGCGGAGGCGTCGGCCAAACGACCGGAAAAACTGTTCCAGGTCCCGGTTCCGGGAACGACCTGGAACCGGCCTTCGAATCCCGCCGAAGCCACCAGGGCGCACTGTTCGGCAAAAGGATGATCGCCGGTGTAGCCCCAGATTGCCGGAACCGCCTCCTTGCGAATGCGTGGAACCAGCTCGGGATGCTCGAGGACGATGTCTGCCCAAAAAACAGGCTCCTTCCCCATATCCAGTGCGATGCCGAGGATACGGTCGAGAAACTCCCGATACACCTCGCCCTTGCCGACTTCGGCCACTCTTCCACGGCTGCGGCCCATTCCCAGTTCCCAAGGTTCGTCTCCACCGATATTCACCTTGCCCGAGCTGAACAGCGGAAGCAGGTGACCGAGAAGCTCGCCGACGAACGCAGCACTCTCGCCCGACGGAAAGAGCGTCCCACCGCACGAACGGCGGCCGAGCAGTGGATGTGTAAAGCCGTCCGGGCACTCGGCGAGATGGCGGTAGGCCGGGTGCCTCAACCACCGCTCCATGTGCCCGAAGCAATTCTGGTTGGGCACCAGCTCGATATGATGCTCCCGGCAACAGACATCCAGCGCACGGATATCCTCGGCAGTCATCGGAGAGGCTTCCCCCCATACCGTCTGGTGTCCCGGATAAGCGAAAGTATGTTCTGTGTAAAGCTGGAGCTGGTTATAGCGTAAGACGTGGAGCCGTCGCACGAGATCGAACAGGAATTCCATGCGCGGGACCCGGCAACGGCTGATGTCGAGCATGAACCCCCGCTCCGTGAAAAGGGGGCACTCCTCAAGGCAATACGGGGGTTCGGGCAAGGCCCCCGAGCGGCGCAATTCCTCCAGCTGCCCGCGCCCGTAGGCCGCCCCGGCCGCATCGGAGGCCTCCACGCCCGGTTCACCGGTCGCCCGGCAAACGATGCGGAATCCCCCCGGTGGGATATCCGTATTGTTTCGGGGTGTGGTTACCGGCTCGAATCTGGAACGGAACACCATGGGCGGACACTTTTCGGTTCGAAGGATGGAATCCGCACCCGGTGCCCATCCTCATTTCGTCTTCTTGCGCGCCTTCTTTTTCGCCGTCCCCGGCACCACAACCGGCTCGTTGGCCACATCGGTACGCTTGTTCGTGATATACTGCTGGAGGATGGTCAGCAGGTTTTGCACGGTCCAGTACAACACCAGCCCCGAGGAAAAATTGTAGAGAAAGATCAGGAATACGGCGGGCAGGAATTTGAATATCTTCTGCTGGAGCTGATCGCCCGTCGCCATCGCCGGCGTCATCCGCATCTGGAAGTACATCGTGCAGGCCATGAGCAGCGGGAGCAGGTTGATCGGAAATCCGAAGACCTCAGCCACCGTGTCCGGTCGCGAAAGATCGTTGATCCAGAGGAAGGGGGCGTAGCGCAGTTCCGAAGCGGTCCGAAGCATCCAGAACAGTCCGATGAAAATCGGCATCTGGATAAAGATGGGCAGGCACCCCGCCGCCGGATTGACCTTGTTCTCGCGGAAGAGACGCATGGTCTCCTTCTGCATTTTCTGCGGGTTGTCCTTGTACTTTTCCCGCAGTTCCTTAAGCGGTGCCTGGATTTTCTGCATCCGCTTCTGCGATTGGGCCGCCTTGGCAGTCAGGGGCCAGAACAGAAGTTTGATGATGATGGTCATCACCACGATCGACCAGCCCCAGCTCGGAACAAAGGAGTGCACGCCGTAGAGGAAGAACAGCAGCAGCTTGCTGAAAAAGCCGAAGAAGCCGAACTGCATGACCATATCCTGCCCCTCGCCAAGCTGGGAAAGCCGGCGAAACTCCTTCGGGCCGGTGTAGAAGGCGATGTCGATGACCTGGCTGCCGCCGGGATCGATCGTCTCGATCGGGAAAGCAAGACTGCCCCGAAGGGCCTCGGTGGGCGGCCCGGAGGGGTCTTCCGGCGAGGGAACCGCCGCACCGGTTGCGAAAAACCCGTTGCTCTGCAAACCCTCGCCAACCGTCGCCACGAAAGCGAAAAACTGGTTCTTCACCGTCCCCCACTCGATCCGCGAAACACCATCATCCTCGACACTCTCAACCGGAGGCCGGGCTCCGATGCCCATGAAGCCACTGCTGCCAGTGAATTTGCGGATACGGATAAACTCGGCGTCGGCCCCGTCGTAGTATCCGAAACTGAGGAACTCGCCGCGCTGGTCCGCACCGGCGGAATAGACCGTGCCAAGGTTGAGGAATAGCCCACTCTCGGAGCGGAGCGGCTGCTCGGACCTGTTGATCAACTCAGTCCTGTGAGAAACCAGGTAGGGATCGGCATCCTCGTCGGCCCTGTCGCTGATGCCATAGGTGCGGCGCAGCACCACCCCGCCGGCAAGTTCCCGCTCGAACACGACTGTGGTGGGGGACGAAGCTTCATCCACGAACACATAGGGTCTCCGGTAGGAGGACAGGGCGGAAGGCCCCTGGAAGCTCAATCCCAGGGCGGGAAGGTCCGTACCCGCATTGAAAACAAAGGTGTCCGGTCCACCGCGCGTCGTCTGGAGAAAGTGGATCTGCCGGATGGCACCCCCGAGGTTCGTAAACTCGACACGGATGAAATCATTCGAGAGTTCGCGGGTCGTCTCGGCGACGTCCGGGCCAGTGTCGGCACGCTCGTCATCCGCACCAACCGGCGATTCCTCGACCGGGCGGAACAGCGCGGGTTCGGTCTCCCCGGCAGGTTCCGCGGCACTGAAACCCTCATCCGCGGCAGATGAGGGCTCCCCGGCGACAGGGGGAGTTTGCGCCGACTCCGACGGGCCGGTTTCCGGCGCACGGTCCGGGGGCGGTTCCAACTGCGAGGACTGATAAAACATCAGCCCGAACGCGGCCAGGATGAATGCCAGGCCGATCAGCAAATTCTTTTTGTCCATCGATCAATCAGTTTCGGAAGAGGGAAGCCATTGGCGGAGAGCACGCGCAAAAAGGGCGCGCAAACGCAGATACGCGGCGGAATCGACACCCTTGCGGGCAATCACAACAACATCAAGGGGAATGGAAAAAGACCGCGAAACGTCCCGAAAGATCATGCGGAAACGGCGTTTCACCCGGTTGCGGACCACCGCTCCACCCACGCGCTTCGACACGACCAATCCCATTCTGGAACGGGCAGAGAGTCCTTCGGCGGGTGCCACCTGCACGTGGAAAAGCGCACCCCGAATCCACGTCCCGGTTCGCCGGAGCCGCTGAAACTCACCGCTCTTCCGTATCCGATTCTCCCGGGCGAGGCCCATGGGAGACCCCCTAGGCCGAAAGCCGCGCCCGGCCCTTGCGCCTGCGCGCCGCCAGAATTTTGCGGCCCGATTTTGTCGAGTTGCGTTTACGGAACCCGAACTTGCGGGCTCGCTTGATTTTCGAAGGGCGATAGGTCGGTTGCATGGTGATCGGAAAAAACAGCGGATGAAAAGGGGACCGG
>CAYVUQ010000178.1:0-4339 GCA_964454915.1 uncultured Puniceicoccaceae bacterium | reverse complement strand
TAGTCATGACCGGCAAAGGACAATTCGTGGAAGTTCAAGGCAGTGGGGAAGAAGCCACTTTCTCGGACGAGCAGTTGACGCGCCTCCTTTCCCTGGCCCGATCGGGCATCGGCGAATTGACGCGATTGCAAAAGAACGCTCTCCTTTGAACCTTCACGACTGTCGATGAACATCCACGAATACCAAGCCAAGCGACTCTTTGGTGAATACCGCATTCCGGTGCCCCGCGGTTTCGCCGCGCAAAACACCCGCGAAATCGATGCCGCATTGAACCATTTCTCCCGCGATGAGAGAATCGTCGTCAAAGCCCAGATACACGCCGGCGGGCGTGGGAAGGGCACTTTCAACGACGGGTTCAAAGGCGGGGTCAGGATCGCCGATACCACGGAGCAGGCCCGGGAGTTTGCGGGACGGATGCTCGGAAACACTTTGGTGACGAAACAGACGGGACCCATCGGACGCAAGGTGCAGACCATCTATTTCTCCGAGGCCTCGGACATCGCCAAGGAATACTATCTGGCGGTTCTCATGGATCGGAAAACGGCGCAAACCGTAATCATCGCCTCGACGGAAGGGGGAGTCGATATCGAGGAGGTGGCTGAGAAATCCCCGGAAAAGATCGTCCGCATCTTCGTTCCGCCGACATTGGGACTTCGCCACCACCAGGCGCGGCGGGTCGCCTTTTCGCTCGGCTTCGAAGGTGCCCAGGTCAAGGAAATGGCCCGCTTGCTCAGTCAGTTGTACCAGCTCTACTGGGAGAAGAACGCCATGATGGTGGAGATCAATCCGCTCGTGGTGACGCGTGACGGTCGTCTGCAAGCCCTGGACGCCAAGGTTTCGTTCGACGACAACGCGATCTTCCAGCACCCGGAAATCCAGCAGCTGCGTGATCTCAACGAAGAGGACCCGAAGGAGATCGAAGCCTCCCAGTTCAACCTGAACTACATCGCTCTCGACGGGAACATCGCCTGCATGGTCAACGGGGCAGGCCTCGCCATGGCAACCATGGACATCATCAAGTATTTCGGCGGCGAACCCGCCAACTTCCTCGATGTCGGCGGCGGTGCCTCCGAAGAGCAGGTGACGAATGCCTTCCGCATTATCACCGGCGATCCCGGAGTGAAGGGGATTCTCGTAAACATCTTCGGCGGCATCATGCGCTGCGACGTCATCGCCCGGGGCATCATCAACGCCGTCCAGCACATCGATCTGAAGGTCCCGCTGGTGGTCCGCCTCGAAGGGACCAACGTCGAGCAGGGCAAGGAACTGCTCGCCGAGAGCGGGCTTCCGCTACACGCCGCCGATTCGCTGTCTGCCGCCGCCGAAAAGATTGTCGGTCTGGTCAAAAACGGCAACGAAGGCTTTTCCCCCGAAATCTGATTCCGCTTCAGGCAATACCATGAGCATTCTCGTCAACAAAGATACGAAGGTCGTCGTCCAGGGCATCACCGGCAAGGCCGGAGCGTTCCACACCCGGCAATGTCTCGAATACGGGACCAATATCGTGGGCGGCGTCACCCCCGGAAAAGGGGGGCAGCTTTTTGAAGAAAAGGTGCCCATTTTCAACACCCTGGCCGACGCGGTCCACGAAACGGGTGCCACCTGCTCCGTTGTGTTCGTTCCCCCGCCCTTCGCGGCGGACTCCATCCTGGAAGCGATTGACGCAAAAATGGACCTGGTGATCTGTATCACCGAGGGGATCCCGGTAAGGGATATGGCCGAAGTGCGCCGCCGTTTGTATTTCCACAACACCCACACCCGGCTGATCGGGCCGAATTGTCCGGGCATCATCACCCCGGGCGAGTGCAAGATCGGGATCATGCCAGGCTACATCCACAAACCGGGCCGGGTCGGCGTGGTTTCCCGCTCCGGCACCCTGACCTACGAGGCTGTGTGGCAGCTGACCCAGCGCGGGGTCGGTCAATCGACGTGTATCGGAATTGGCGGCGACCCGATCAACGGCACCAGCCACACCGAGGCTCTCCATCTCTTCAACGAAGACCCGGACACGGACGCGGTCATTATGATCGGGGAGATCGGCGGAACCGCCGAGGAGGAAGCCGCTGCCTACGTCAAGGAACACATGAACAAACCTGTCGCCGCATTCATCGCGGGGACCACCGCCCCACCGGGCCGCCGCATGGGCCATGCAGGGGCGATCGTGTCGGGAGGAAAAGGGACCGCCGAGAGCAAGATCGCCGCCCTCAAGGACGCCGGGATCGAAGTAGCCCCCACCCCTTCCGACATGGCCGAAGCCCTCCTGAAAATCTACCAGCCGGGTTGAACCCGGGACCCCGAACGTGGACAGCGACCTGTACGACGGCTGGCTCCCGCGAAATCTCTACTATCTTTTCCACCTGGTCGCATGGATGGGGCCTGTGCTCCTTCTGCAATGGGCGGTCGGCTGGCGGATACTGCGGGCCAATTGCCGTGCGCTGGTGCTACCCGTTTTGCTGGTCGGAACCTACCTCATTGCGACGGATGTGGTCGCCGTAGCGATGGGGATTTGGTATTTCGACCCCGACCTGATTCTCGCCGGATCGGTCACTGGCGACACGCCTTCGTGGATCAGGTTTCTGGCGAAACCGCTCGGCGTACCGGTCGAAGAATGGCTGTTCTTCTATCTGACGGCTCTGCTCTGCGCACAGAGCTTCATCCTGTTCCTCCCCGACCGGCTTCGGCTGCCAGCGAGATGAGAAAACGGCGGATCAGCGGGCACGGGCGACGCGGGCGTGCCACACTGCCTCGCCGATCAAGAGTGCCGCACCCGTGAAAAGAGCACCCGCAGCCATGAGCGGCCCAATCCAGTCGTTGATATTGATTACCGATTCCATGGTGGTGAATCTGTATGACGGAAACAGCCCCACGCAACTTCTTATCCCACTTTCCTCCCGGACGCAGGACTACCGCGGACTTTTACTTGTCCGGGGATGGCGGGCAACATCCCCGTGAGTTGGCGTTCCCCTGTCGCGCCTACCAAAGGCGGTAGGCGTAAACCGACTCATAGTCGTCGCGGACGTAAAGAACGTTGCCGATCAAGGCAGGACAGTTCTCACTGTCACCGGTAATTTTCAGGGTCTGAAGGATTTCCGGTTCCTCGCCGGAGATATCCACCAACGTCAGCGACCCGTCTCCTGAGTAGAGCAGCATACGGTCGGCCTCGGGGTCCAAAAAGGTGTAAACGAAAGCAGTCGCCGCAAACGGCGTGTGTTCCGAATTGCGATAAGTGATTTCAAGATCCGACGAATTGGCAGCGATCATTTCGTAATAGAAAAAGTAGGCCTTTCCCTTGTGCAGGATGGGCGTGTTCAACTCGGAGTAGATGTCCCAGGATTCGACCGCTACATCGCCAACCATACCCCCTTCCATGTCGTAGAGACGAGTACCGTTGTCCTGATCGACAAGCAGCAGCTTCTCTTCGTCAGTCACGACTGGTTCGGGGCAGATGTATCCCGATGACGCATACACTTCCAGTTTCCACAACTCTTCGCCGGATGAGGGATCGACCGACCGAAGGAATTCCTCGTCATAGAAGAGAATCTGCGGAACTCCCTGGATTTCGCCGGTGAAATGGGCGGCGTAGTTGGCCATTTCGCTCTCTGCAGTCCACACAGTCTCCCCGGTTTCGGGGTCGAGGCAGACCAATCCGCCCTTGCTGCCACCAGGGTTGAAGATGATGCCCTTTTCAATGATCCGGGGAGTGGAACAATACCCCCATACCGGCACAGTGGCGTCGAACTTCTCGACCGAATCCACTTCCCAAACAACGGATCCGTCACTGCGGTCCAGTGCCTGAATGATTCCCCAGGCATTGTAAACGATCACTTTGTCAGCGACCAGAATCGGCATGGCACGGGGGCTGGCACCGAAGTCCATGTCCCGACCATTCTCGATCTCGTGGACCCAAAGAAGATCACCGGTTTTCGGATCAAAGGCCTGGAAATAATCCTTTCCCCCATCGTGATCCGGCACGATGACGATCTCGCTGTCGGCCGAAACCGGAGCATAGGTCTTTCCGCGAACCGGTGCGTCCCATAGCAGCTCGGGTTCGTCCAGAAGTTTCTCGGGCAAACCGATGTAGTGAAACTCCCCGGTCGGTCCTCCCAGGGTGCACCATTTCGCGGGGGATGCTCCGTCCGCCACTTTCGGCCAATGGCTAACGAAAGCAAAAACCCCAAGAAGGAGAAGCGAGGACAGCGAATAACAGAAGAGGGACTTGTTTTTCATTAAATGAACAATAAGTCGCTTTTCCGGCATCTGGCAATAAAAAAATGCGGACCGGATACACTCCGAAAACAGTGTGCCGACGGGGCCTGGCCTGCCCCCCCCCGAAGCAATG
>CAYVUQ010000177.1:3413-4350 GCA_964454915.1 uncultured Puniceicoccaceae bacterium | reverse complement strand
CTTCCATTCCCAGCCTGGAGGAACTCGGGTTTCCCAACGCCGCGAACATCCGCGATCTTCTCACTTACCACAACGGCATCATTCTGGTGACCGGACCGGTCGGTTCGGGCAAAACCACCACTCTCACGAGTCTTGTCCACGAATTAAACGAAAACCGACACTGCCACATCGTGGCCATCGAGGACCCCATCGAGGTCGTCCAGCCATCCCTCAACAGCATCGTCACCCAACGCGAGGTCGGCCCGCACACGAGTTCCTTCGACGAGGCACTCAAGTCCGCGCTCCGTGAAGACCCGGACGTGATCATCGTCGGCGAAATGCGCGATCTGGAAACCATCGAGATGGCCATCACCGCCGCCGAGACGGGGCACCTGGTCATCGGCACGCTACACACCCGCGACGCCGCCTCCACCCTGAGCCGTATCCTCGAGGTTTTCCCTCCGCGTCAGCAACCGCAGATACGCGCGATGACCGCCGATTCCCTGCGCGGCATCCTCTGCCAGCGACTGCTCCCTGCGACCGACGGCGGCGTGGCACTCGCCTGCGAACTGATGGTCAACACCTCGGCCACCGCAAACATCATGCGCGACGCCAAGGAAAGTGGTCTGGATGCCGCAATGCAGACAGGGAGAAAACAGGGAATGCGCACCATGGACGAATCGATCACCGAACTCTACCGAATCGGTCGTATCGACCGAAAGACCGCCGAGGATCATCTCAAAGACGCCAGGCTGATCGAGGGAGACGACTGATATGGCTGAAATCGATACTCTTCTCGAAGAAATGCTCCAGCAGGGAGGGTCCGACCTCCATCTCTCCGCCGGCGCACCGCCGAAGATACGCGTCCACGGCACGATCCGCGCTCTCGGATACGAGCCCTTCACCCACTCCGTGATCAAAGCTGTCCTCAAGGAGTTCGTCCCGGAGAACCGCTGGA
>CAYVUQ010000177.1:0-3403 GCA_964454915.1 uncultured Puniceicoccaceae bacterium | reverse complement strand
GCAGTTCGTAGAAGGATCCGATGTCGATATTGACTACGAAATTCCCGGACGTGCACGGTTCCGCACGAACATTTTCCGAAACCACTGGGGACCCGCCACCGTGCTCCGGCAAATCCCCAACCGCATCGAATCCATCGACGAACTTGGTCTCCCGCCTGTATTGAAGCCCATGTCCCTGCGCCAGAGCGGCCTCGTCCTGGTCACCGGACCAACCGGCAGCGGCAAGTCCACTACCCTCGCGGCCATGCTCAACCACATCAACGAGCACCGCCGCCGCGAGATCATCACGCTGGAGGACCCGGTCGAATTCGTCCACGAGGACAAGAACTGCACCTTCATCCACCGCGAGATCACCGAACACAGCCATTCGTACGCTGCTGCACTGCGGAGCGCCATGCGCGCCGACCCGGATGTGGTCCTGATCGGCGAGATGCGCGACTGCGCCACCATGCGCCTGGCCCTCGGCTGCGCCGCCATGGGCATGCTGGTCTTTGCCACCCTGCACACCAACGGTGCTGCCAAGACCATCGACCGCATGATCGACGCTTTCCCCTCCGACGAACAGTCACAGGTGCGTATCCTGATGGCTGAAAGTCTGCGGGGTATCATCTCCCAGATCCTCTGCTCCAAAATCGACGGTGGACAGGTTCCCGCCTTTGAAATCCTTACGTATCACCAGTCCCTTCCCCACAGCATCCGGCAAAACGCCCTGTCCTCGATCCGCAATCTGATCGACCAGAGCCGCGAAGCAGGGATGGTTTCGCTCGACACCTCCCTGCGCGAGCTTCTCAACCAGGGGCTGATCGACCGCGGAGAGGCCTACATGAAGGCCTTCGACAAGAATTCCTTCCGCGCCTAGGCTTCGACATTCAAAACCCGCTCAACGTACTCCGAGACGTTGCAGGTCAGCATCCGGCTGCCGTCGGGACGGACCTCCAGGACTTTGTTCACCACAGGATCGAGAAAATCGCGGTCGTGACTGACCAGAATGACCGTCCCGGGGAACTCGCGGATCGCATCCTGCAAGACCTCCTTGCTCCGGATGTCGAGGTGGTTGGTCGGCTCGTCGAGAATCACGCAGTTGCAGGGGCGCATGAGCATCCTGGCCAGGGCCACCCGGTTGCGCTCTCCACCTGAAAGGACTTCCACCGGCTTCGACTGGTCCTCCTTGTTGAACAGGAGTGCTCCGAGTGCCGCACGCGGATTGGCTTCGCCGTCCGGAGGCACCGCCGACTCCACTTCCTCCAGAACCGTCTTCGCAGGATCGAGTTCCTCCGCCTGCTGCTGCGCAAAGTAGCCGAAAACCGTCTGTACGCCCACGTCGCGTTCGCCCTGGTCGATCGGCTCCACCCCGGCCAGAATCCGCGCCAGGGTTGATTTCCCCGCACCGTTCACTCCCACCACCGCGATCCGATCCCCCTTGTCGATGCGCAAGTCCAGCCCGCGGAAGACGCGGATATCGCCGTAAGCCTTGTGCATGTCCTTCAGCTCGACGACCTTCTGCGAGGCGGGCGGAGGTGGCGGGAATCGGAAGAAGATCTTCTTCTCATCGCGCTCCACTTCCACAATCTCCATCTTGTCGAGTTGCTTGATGCGGCTCTGCACCATCCCGGCCTTCTTCTGGTTGCCGCGGAAACGGTTGATCAACTCCTTCTGGCGGCTGATTTCCTTCTTCTGGTTGTCCGCTTTCCGCCGCTGGGTGGCGATCTGTTCCTCCTTGGCCTTCTCGTAAAAGGAGTAGTTGCCGGAGAAAACGCCGAGGTTGCCGAACTTCAGCTCGAAGGTCCGGTTTGTCACTGCGTTGAGGAAAGCCCGGTCGTGGGAAATGATCATGAGCGAGCCGTGGTAATCCCGCAGATACGATTCCAGCCAGTTCTGCGAAACGATGTCCAGGTGGTTGGTCGGTTCGTCCAACAAGAGCAGTGAGGGCGTCTGCAGGAGTAGTTTGCCCAGGGCGATCCGCATCTGCCAGCCACCCGAAAACTCCCCGGTGTCCCGGCTCAGGTCCTCCATCGAGAATCCCAGACCCAGAAAAACCCTCTCGATTCGCGACTTCATCTTCTCCGGCTCGTGGTCCTCGAGCTGCTGCTCCCACTCGCCGATCTGGTCGATGATCTCGTAGTATCCTTCCTCCTCCGGGTCCAGCTCATACATCCGCTCCGTTGCCTGGTCGATCTTCGCCTGCAGCGAAAGCACATCGGCAAAAGCCTGCTCCGCCTCGGCGAAAAGCGTCCGCCCCCGCGTCTCGATCCCGTCCTGGGGAAGATATCCCAGGCTGACGAAAGACGGCTTCTCGATCTCGCCTTCGTCCACCGGGGTCTCGCCGAGCAAGACCTTCACCAGCGTCGATTTTCCCGAACCGTTCACCCCGACCAGACCGATGCGGTCGCGCGGACCGATCGTGACCCGGATCGATTTGAAAATCGCCTTGTCCCCGAAGGAAAGGGAAACATCCCGCAATGTAATCATGCCGCCTGCCTAAAGCCCGTCCGAGGCGGGTGGCAATCCCGTTGTGAAAGTCTTCGCATATTATTGACAAACGGTCCAAAATCGATACCTCAATCAAGTTGGCTTATGCGTTCGGGCCTCTCCACAGCAAAACCACCAACAGACGCCCCCACCGTCGGCTTGCTGGAACGCACGCTTGAAATCAGCTCAAGCTCCATCCTCTTCACGGATCCCGACGGGTTCATCACCTACGTCAATCCCACCTTCGAGCGCAAGACGGGCTACACCCAGGAAGAGGTTCTCGGGCTCAAACCGAGCATTCTCAAGTCGGGTGCCCAACCGAGGGAAGTGTACCGCCATCTATGGAAGACCATAACCGCAGGCGACACGTGGACCGGCCAGATGCAAAACCGCCGCAAGGACGGCACCGTATTTTGGGAGCGCGCGACCATTTTCCCCGTTCTGGATGAAGTGCGGGCAATCAGCCGCTTCGTAGCAATCAAGGAGGACATTACCCAGGAGAAACGTGCGGAGGCGATGCTGGCAGCCGCCGTCAAGGCGAACCGGCTGCTCCTGGAATCGAGTAATCTCGACCGCACCATCGACGACATCCTCCGGCTCTTCGGTGAAACCTGCGAGGTGGACCGGTCTTACCTGTTTTCCTACTCCGAGCCCCTGGTTGGGCGGACCGGGGCGACGATCAGCATGGAGGCCGAATGGAACAAAGGCACCTTCGAACCACAGATCGGCAATCCGGAAATGCACGGTCTCTCCGTCGATCATGGCATCCTCCGCGAGTGGATGGATCGTCTCAAGGAGCGACACGTCGTGGCCGTCTTCACCGAAGACCTGCCCGAACCGGAGAAATCGATGATGGTCGCGCAGAACATCCTCTCCCTGCTCATGCTGCCCGTCCACTCGGCGGGCAGACTCTACGGATTCGTCGGTTTTGACC
>CAYVUQ010000176.1:0-4371 GCA_964454915.1 uncultured Puniceicoccaceae bacterium | reverse complement strand
AGTGGGGCAAAATCCCTGAACAAACTCCTGTTTTCTGCCAGATGAAAGGCCCCTGTTCGGCGCCCCGGCTACTCCCCGGCCGTCTCGGTGGGGATCTTGTTGTCCGTCCGCACGATTAATACCGGCTCCTTCGTTTTCACCCAGGCTCCCTGCTCCTTGAAAAACCGGGCGGTTACGGTCTCGCAGGCTTCACCGACGCTTTGGACCGGAAACCTCCGCCCTTTCGGACTGGCGTTGAAATCGTAGGCGGCCCGGAAAATCTTCTCCGGCACCATTTTCGGATTCTCTTCCTCGGGAATCTGGAGAACCCATCCGCTCAGATCCACGCCCTCCAATTTTTCCTCGGGGTCCGATACCAGGACGGCGAACTGCTTCTTCACCGCCGGCGGCTTCGGCTCGTCCTCCTTTTCCAGCTCCTTGGCGATATCCTCCATGATCTGGCTCACCTGACGCACATCAAGCTCGTTGCGCTGAAGAACTCGCTTCAGCGTGTCCAATTCGACTTTTCTTCCGGGCATAGGGTGGTAGAGACTCGCCAACCGCACCCCCGAGTCAAGCGATCCTTTCCTTGGACGTTGATCCGGGCTCCGAAATCCTTTTTCCTGAAGGATTCCATGTATACCCGGGACGTCAGGCACAGCTACAGCGAGACCGCCCTCCTTCGATGGCACCGCTGCCTCGACCGCGATTGGGAACACTATTTCACCGATAACGCCGTGACGGGAGGCCGCCGCTTCTACCGGAATAACGTGCTGCGCGAACTGGAACTCACCGAAGACTCCATCACCGTAACAGGCGAAACCGCCGAGGGGACGGTCTACGCGATCGCGGAATGGCACCGCTTCGGGCCGACCGTCCGGGACTCCCGCAATGACCGGGAACTCGGCCAAATGCTGGTGGTCGCCGGCTTTTACCAGGTAGAGGAACTTCTCGCGGACCGCCTTTCACCCCTGCCCTTCGAGCAACCGGCTCCGGTCTCTTCGGAAGAGGAGGAACCCCCGGCCCCGCCACCGACCGAACCCGAACAACGGGACGAAAAACCCAAACTTCTCTTCTTCATCGAAGGCGAAAAACTGTGTTTCCGGGCCCTGCCGTCCACCGGAGACACCCAGGGAGACGCCCGTCTCCATCGGGAACGACTGATCCGGCTCTCCCACATGGCCCTGCGCAGCGGTTTTCGCTTCAACGAACGTTCCGGCGTCTTCGAACTCGGGGAGCCCGAGAAATTCCTCAGCTTCCTTCGGAACGGTCTGCCGTCGTGGAAACGTTCCTTCGAGGTCCACCAGACCTCCGAGGTCGGACTCCTCCAACTCGGCCAGCGCGAGGTCCGCCTGGAAGCCAACGTCCGGAGGTCCGCCGGAACGGGGGGGATCGAGCTGGACTGGTCCTCCTCTCTGGGAGGCAGCCCGCTCACCCGGGCGGAGATCGACCGCCTCCTCCGCAAACGGGAGAGCCCCGTGTTTTTACCGGGCCGCGGGCTCCTCCGACTCGACCCCGAAGGAATCGAGATCTCGAAACAACTCGAAGCCCGCACCGCCGGTGCGAATCGGGAGATGGCACCCTATCTTTTCCTGAGCCTGTTCCAGACCCACGGCGGCTCCTTCATTCTCAATCGGCGGATGAGGGAGTGGATCGACGCCCTCAAAGCACCGAACCCCGAACCTCCTCCCGGCACTCCGGAATTTCTCCGGCCCTACCAGAGACGCGGAGTCGCCCACCTGGCGCACCTCTGCGAAAACGGCTGCCACCCCCTCCTGGCCGACGAGATGGGTCTCGGAAAAACCATCCAGATTCTTTCGCTGCTTCACGCGACGGGTTTCGAGGAACCCTCTCTGGTGGTCTGCCCCGCCAGCGTCGTGTCCGTCTGGATGCGTGAGGCCGAGCGATTCTTCCCGGAAATGCCCATCGATGTTCTGCGCTCCGGAAACGTTTGGACCGACGCCGAACAACCGCGACTGTGGATCGCTAGCTACACCCAGCTCCGCCGCCATCGGAGCCACCTGGAGGACACGAGGTTCCGCTTCGCCGTTCTCGACGAAGCACAGCAGATCAAGAACCCCGATGCCAAGGTCAGCCGGGCCTGCTTTGCGATCCGGGCCAGGCACCGGATCGCCCTCACCGGCACCCCCATCGAAAACAGCCACATGGATCTGTGGTCGATCTTCCGCTTCCTGATGCCGGACCTTCTCGGTGCCCGGCGCGAGTTCTTCGAAGAACTGTCCCGGGACCGGCAATCGCTGGTGGAGCGCGTCCGCCTCCAGGCCTCCCCCTTCCTCCTCCGGCGCACCAAGAAGGAAGTCGCACGGGAACTCCCGGAAAAGGTCGAAACCGAATTGGTATGCGCCATGGGGGATCAACAGCGCAAGATCTACAACCGGATCGCCGAAACCGTCCACAAGGAGTTCCGGAGCGGTTTCCGGCATCTCCACGGCCAACGGAGCCTCCACTTCCTCACCGCCATTACACGGCTTCGCCAGGCTTGCTGCGACCTGCGACTGCTCCCCCCCGCTTTCCGGGAAGAAGCGGCCGTCCCCGCGGATCTTCCCCTCGGAAGTCTCAGCGGGAAGCTGGAAACGCTGAGGGAATACTTGCAGGAAATTCTCGGAGGACCGCGGAAGGTGGTGCTCTTCAGCCAGTTCGTCGCCCTTCTGGACCTTGCGGAGGAAATGATCGAAAAGGAATTTCCGTCCGTGCGCCGCTTCCGGCTGACCGGCTCCACCCGCGACCGCGAATCTCCCGTATCCGGGTTTCAACGACACCGGAAGGCGGGCGTCATGTTTGCCAGCCTGAAGGCCGGAGGAACCGGCATCACCCTCCACGCCGCCGATTACGTATTCCTGCTCGACCCCTGGTGGAATCCGGCGGCGGAACAACAGGCGATCGACCGGGTTCACCGCATCGGCCAGGACAAAACCGTCTTCGTCTATCGCCTGGTCGCCCAAGGCTCCATCGAGGCGAACATCCAGCAACTGAAGGCCAGGAAAACGGAACTCTTCAACGAGATCATCCGATCCTCCCGACCGCTCGAATCGATCCGCGCCCACTTCGACACCATCGAGAAGTTCCTCCTGCCGGTGGAGAAGGAATAGCGGTTTCCCTCCGGTCGATCCACTCAGGCCTCGTCCGCCGGATCGTCGAACTTCTTCTTCCGTCGGTTGGCCGGCAGCGGCGAAAGGGTGACCGAAATATTCCGACCCGCCATGCGCGGTTCGTTGTCGGCGGTGGCCATCTGATCGAGATCCTTGATCGCCCGCTTGATCGTTTCGAAGCCGAGTTCCTTGTGTTCCATCTCCCGGCCGCGGAACATCAGGGTGAGCTTCAATTTGTTGCCTTTGTCGAGGAAGTCTTCCGCTCTTCGAATTTTCGTCAGATAGTCGTGGGTGTCGATTTTCACCCGAAACTTCACTTCCTTCAATTTCTGCGAAGTGTGTTTCGACTCCTTCTGCTTCTTGCTTTGCTCGTATTGGTACTTCCCGTAATCGAGAACCCGGCAAACCGGCGGCCGGGCCGATGGAGCCACCTCCACGAGATCCAGACCCACCTCCTTGGCGATCTCCAGGGCTTTCTTGGTGGGCATGACACCGATCATCTTGCCCTCGGGCCCGACAACACGGACCTCCGGGATGCGGATTCTTTCATTGCGCCTGGGGCCCGATTGATGCGGGCGCCGGTGCCGACCGGAAGATGGAACCCTACCCATTCAGGAAGCGGGGGAAACCATTGAGAGGAAGAAAACGACGTTTCCGTCGCTCCTCGATCGAATGCGGGATTCGGTTCTTTGAATCATCTGGACGGGATTGTGGAGGTTGGCGTTTCGTTTTTCAAACTCTAATTTCGTTAAGGGATTGTTGCCAACCGGTGTGCCGGCAAAAAACGGTCACGACCCCGCTGCGGAACCCGGAGCCCCGCACCGCCGCCGCAACACGGTCGGTGATTTCAACCAACCCGCGGCCACCGGTTTCGACCGTTTCCCGACTGTGACGGACCCATTGGATAGGCGGAAAAATCAGGCTTTCTCGACCTTGCCCGCCTTGAGGGCCTTGGTCGAAACCCAGATGCGCTTGACCTGCCCGTTGGGCATGCGCACCCGCACTCGCTGGAGATTGGGACGAAACGTCCGCTTCGAATTCTTGACCACGTGGGTCCCGATTCCGCCGCTCTTCTTCGACTGACCCTTACGCGTGATTCTGCCCCCCCGTACGGGACGCTTACCGGTGATTGCACAAATTCTGGACATGATAAAAATGGGAAAACGGAAGAGGAAAACGGTCCGCGGACTCGTGCGCAACCCCAAAAAACACACAAAAATGACTCACCCTGCCCTCGGGTTTCACCAACGGGTGGAACCTCTACATCGCCACCCATTACAGC
>CAYVUQ010000175.1:0-4395 GCA_964454915.1 uncultured Puniceicoccaceae bacterium | reverse complement strand
TCCGAGAACAGGCCCTAACCTATGGAACCCACACCTGAACAGAAAGAGGCGGTCGCGAAGTGGACCGCGGACGGCGAGTCCCTCTCCACAATCCAGCAGAATCTGGCCAGCGAATTCGGCCTGAAGCTCACTTACATGGAAACACGGTTTCTGGTCGAAGACCTCGAACTGGAGCTGAAAGACAAGGTTGACCCCGAAGAGGCCGAGGAAGCGGCTGCATCTCCTTCGGACGCCTCCGGTCGTTCACCCGAAGCCGAAACCGAAGCGGTCGATCTGGAGGATGCCGGTTTCGACGGCGAAGCCGGATCGGGCCGGGTCTCGGTCTCCGTCGATAAGCTCGCCCGCCCGGGCGCGGTGGTCAGCGGGGCGGTCACCTTCTCCGACGGCAAGTCCGCGGAGTGGATGCTCGACCAGACCGGCCAGCTACGCCTTATCCCCAAGGAGGAAGGCTACCAGCCCGGGCAAGACGACATCCAGGCGTTCCAGAAAAGCCTGGAGGCGGAGCTGCGCAAACAAGGGTTCTGATCCTCACCGGCTCCAGTCGAGCATACGCTTGAGCGGGTCGTAGGCCTTTTTGCGCAGATTCTCATCCATCGTGATCTCGGGACGGTCGTATCTCAACGCGTCGCGGACCCCTTCGATGGTATTCATCTTCATGAACCGGCAATAGTTGCAGGCACCGCGGTCCGAGGTGCCGGTCCGGTAGTCGCCGCAGGCCACCTGCTGGGCCGGGGCGGCGATGAAACGCTTTTGCGGCACATCGCGGCGGAGCCGGTGCATCATGCTGCTCTCGGTGGCCACGATGATGTCTTCGCCGGGATGCTCGCGTGAGAACTTTATCATGCCCTCGGTGCTGCACACATGGTCCGCCACCGAGCGCACCGCCTCGGTGCATTCCGGGTGGGCCACCACCGGAGCACCGGGAAACTTTTCCTTCACGCGCTGAATGGACTGGACGGTGAACAGCACGTGAACATAGCAACTTCCCGGCCAGAGCCGCATCCGCCGCCCGGTCTTCTGCGCGACCCACTGGCCCAGGTTCTGGTCGGGGACGAAGAGAATCTCGCGGTCCTCGGGGACCCTGGACACGATTTTGGCGGCATTTCCGCTCGTACAGATCACATCGGAAAGGGCCTTCACCCCCGCCGAGCAGTTGATGTAGGCGACCACGTACACATCGGGGTTTTCCTCCTTGTAGGCGGCGAGTTTCTCCGGCGGACACGAATCGGACAGGGAGCAACCCGCGTCCAGGTCCGGCAGGAGCACCTTGCGGCCCGGATTCACGATCTTGGCCGTTTCGGCCATGAAGTGGACGCCACAGAAGAGAATGCGGTCTGCATCGGACTCGGCGGCCTGGTAGGCCAGCCCCAGGGAATCGCCAAGATAGTCGGCCAGCTGCTGGATCTCGTCGATCTGATAGTTGTGGGCCAGGATCACGGCATTCTTTTCCCGCTTGAGGTCGAGTATCTCCCGTTGGATATCGCTCAACTCCCCGTCCGCGGCCTGCGGCTCAATGACGTAGGGTTTGAATTCGGTGTCGATGACTGCCATGCGGGTAGAAGAACACCCATCGCACCCGGTTGCAACCACCGGAAACTTCCGCTCTTCCGTTCCGCCACATTCCATGTTTGTGTCTCCTGCATGGAAACCCTCTCGTTCCTGCTTCGCACCCTGGCCATCGCTCTCGGGCTGGGGATTGCCCGGTGGACGAGTGATGCAGTCTCCATCGAAGGGTGGCCGGACTACGTCTTCGCCGTGCTGCTGCTGGGCGTTTTTGCCACCTTGCTCAAGCCGATCCTGGTTCTGCTGATGCTTCCTTTTGTGGTCCTCACCCTTGGAATCGGCCTGTGGGTAGTCAACGCCCTGCTGGTGAAGCTCGCGGCGGCCATCATTCCCGGCTTCATCCTCGGCGGGTGGGGAGCGGCATTCTGGAGTGCCCTGTGGATCAGCCTTTTCACGCTGGTCGCTCAAGCCCTCGCCGGAAAAGCCAACGGCAGATTCCGTCGCGTGGTCGTGCGGCAGCGCGGGTTCCGCCCGCAGACGCCACCCCGGAAACGTCGAAAGGACGACGATGACGTGATCGACATCTAGCACCGGAACCGGGATGACCTTGCCATCCGTCCCGTTCGCTGTTGACTATGCCACTTACCGTCGGGACCGCATCCGGTTTCCGGCGAGCGATCCCTTTACCACACACACTCATGAGCAAAGAAAACGATTCCTACGATCTCGTCGTCATCGGCGGAGGCCCGGCAGGCTACGCAGGTGCCATCAAAGCCGGGCAGCTCGGCAAGAAAGTCGCCTGCGTGGAGATGGAGCGGGCCGGAGGCACCTGCCTGAACTGGGGCTGCATCCCATCGAAGGCTCTCCTCAACAGTGCCGAACTCTACCAGCGGATGCTCCAGGCCGAGGACTTCGGGTTCTCCTGCGGGGACATCTCCATTGATTTCCCCAAGGTCATGAAACGCTCCCGCAACGTGGCTGACCGCATGGCCAAAGGGATCGAATTCCTCTTCAAGAAAAACAAAGTCGATTACATCCGCGGCAAAGCCCGTCTGGAAAAAGGGAACAAAGTCGTGGTGTTCGAGGGTGCCGACAAAGGACGCGAACTGAAGGCCGACAAAGTCCTTGTAGCCACCGGATGCGTCCCCCGGATGATTCCGGGCCTGGAGCATGACGGCGAGCGGGTGATGACCTCCCGCGACGCCCTCGCCATGACCTCGCAGCCGAAGTCCATTGTCATCATCGGCGCGGGTGCCATCGGTGCCGAATTCGCCTACTTCCTGAACGCCCTCGGCACCAAAGTGACCCTGGTCGAAATGCTGCCGAAAATCCTGCCGGTTGAGGACGGGGAAGTCTCCGACGCCGTCGCCCGCGCTTTCAAAAAACAGGGCATTGATTGCCACGCGGGCACCAAAGTCGAGGACATCAAACCACTCAAGACGAAGGTTACGATGAATCTGGTGAAAGGCGACAAGAGCACCAGGGTCGAGGCGGAAAAGGTACTGGTCGCGGTCGGTGTGCGGGCCAACACCGATGGACTTATGGGCGAAGGCGTCTCGCCCGAAACGGACCGCGACTACCTGAAGACGGGCGGGGACTATCAAACCACGGTGCCCGGAGTTTACGCGGCCGGAGACATCATCGGTCCCCCGTGGCTGGCCCACGTCGCCACATGGGAGGCGGTGCAGGCGGTCCGCGGCATGTTCGACGACCACGCCCCCGAAAAGGTGAAGGCTTTCCCCGGTTGCACCTACTGTCAGCCCCAGGTCGCCAGCATCGGCAAGACCGAGCAGGCCCTCAAGGAGGAGAAGGTTCCCTACAAGGTCGGCAAGTTTCCGTTTTCCGCCTCGGGGAAGGCAGTCGCGGCAGCGCACTCCGAAGGCTTCGTGAAGCTGCTGGTCTCAGAAGACTACGGCGAAATCCTGGGTGCCCACATCGTCGGGGCGGAGGCCACCGAACTGATCACCGAATACGTCCTCGGGATGAAGCTTGAGGCTACCGCCGAAGAGATCCACGACACCATCCACGCCCACCCCACCCTCAGCGAAGCCCTCATGGAAGCCTCCGCAGCCGTGTACGGCGAGGCCATCCACATCTGATTCGACCGATGACTTCCGCCGAAAAGATCGGGACACGCAACTCCCAATGGGGCGAAGGCCCGGTCTGGCATGCGGGGTGCCTCTGGTACGTCGATATCAAGGACCACCGCATCGTCCGCTTCGACCCCTACACCGGACACGAGACCGACTGGCCCGTCGGACAGGAGGTGGGCTTCGCGGTTCCCTGCCGCTCCGGCAGATGGGTTTTCGGAGGCGCGCAAGGACTCTTTTTCCTTCACCCCGATACGGGAGCAACCGAACCCATCCACGACCCCGAACCGAACCTCCCCGCCAATCGCTTTAACGACGGCAAATGCTCCCCCGACGGTCGCCTCTTTGCAGGCACCATCGCCACCGACAAAACCACAGGTGCAGCCCGCCTCTACCGACTGGACCCCGACCTGTGCTGCACCGAGATATACGGGCCGGTCACCAACTCGAACGGCCTCGCGTGGTCGAACGACGGGCGGACACTCTTCTACATCGACACGCCCAGCAAAGAGGTAAAGGTCTTCGGCTACGATCCCTCCACCGGCAAACTTTCCAACATGCGCCGCGTGATCGACCTGGGCTCTGAAACAGGCGTTCCCGACGGCATGTGCGCCGATGCCGAAGACCACCTCTGGATTGCGTTTTGCCACGGAGGAAGGGTGGCACGCTTTGACCCCGCGACCGGAGCCGAGACGGACCGTATCACCCTGCCCGCGCACGAGACCACCTCGTGCTGCTTCGGCGGCGATAACCTCCGGGACCTCTACATCACGACGGGTGCCTGCCCCTCCCGCACCGACGA
>CAYVUQ010000174.1:3419-4411 GCA_964454915.1 uncultured Puniceicoccaceae bacterium | reverse complement strand
ACGTATTCCGGGATTTCGGTCGTGGACCTCGCAACTCTCGAACCCAAACCGACGATCAAACTCCCCAACGGCACCACATCGCTGGGGAACGTGGCTGCGTCTCCCGACGGAAAATTCGTTTACGCCACCCATATCCTCGCTCGCTACCAGGTACCGACCACGCAGCTGGACCGGGGCTGGATGAACACCAACGCCATGACCGTGATCGACACGCAAACGGGCAAAACACTGAACACGGTCCTGCTCGACGAACCACATCTGGGTGCCGCCAACCCTGGTGCCATTGCCGTCACGGCCGATGGAAAGCAAATCGCCATCGTCATCGAGGGAACCCACGAAATCATGCTTCTGGACCGTGCGACACTTCACGAGAATCTCAAACTGGCCGCCGAAGGGAAACCCCACCGCGAGACCATCGACAGTGCCCGGCAGGTTCCCTTCGACCTCAGCTTCCTGTCCGGCTACCGCGAAAGAATCAAACTCCCCGGCAACGGCCCGAGGGGAATTGTCGTGGCACCCGATCTGGTCTTCACCGCCCTCCGCTACACTGGCCAGATCGCGGGGCTCCACATTCCCAGCGGAGTGGTCAAGACCGTAGATTTCAATCCCGACCTGACCATGTCGGCCGAAGAAGTCGGTGAAGCGGCGTTTCACGACGCATCATTCTGTTTCCAGCAATGGCAGAGCTGCGCGAGCTGCCATCCGGGACAGGGCCGGGTGGACGCCCTGAACTGGGACCTTCTCAACGACGGTATCGGGAATCCCAAACAGACCAAGAGCCTTCTCCTCTCGGACCAGACACCGCCCGTCATGATCTCAGGCGTCCGCGGGGATTTCACCGTGGCCAACCGTGCCGGCTTCAAACACCAAAAGGTCTTCGCTGATCGGGATAGGATTGATTTTGTTCTTAGTTTTAGCTGCGTCCGGCGCCGGGTTAATTTGGAAGTTTGTGATCGATAAGCCCGAAACGACGACCGCTAATACTAATCAGG
>CAYVUQ010000174.1:0-3409 GCA_964454915.1 uncultured Puniceicoccaceae bacterium | reverse complement strand
ATTCGTCGTCCCGCCCGAGGAACGCGCTCAAACCGTCGATGCCTATGTCGCAGCCCTGGAACCGGTGCCCAGCCCGCATCTGGTGGACGGCGAACTCAGTGAGGCCGCCCTCCGGGGCAAAGAGGTGTTCGAACGCGCCCAATGCATACGGTGCCATTCCGAGCCGCTGTTCACCGACCTCAAGTCCTACGATGTCGGAACGGGTGGTCTCAGCGGAAGCGACGACACTCCCCTCGACACTCCCACCTTGATCGAGGCCTGGCGCACAGCTCCATATCTCAAAGACGGCCGCGCCGCCACCATCGAGGAAGTGCTCACTACCTACAACAAGGACGACCTGCACGGTCGCACGTCCAACCTGAGCGAACAGGACATCACAGACCTCGCCGAATACGTGCTTTCGCTCTAGTTCCGCCAGCGTGATATCCGCAGAGTTCATCGGTTCGCCGTTCCCACGGTGCGCAGCCATCCTGCTCGGCACCCTGCTACTGCAAGGCTGCCCGGGCGGAAACGGGGACGGTACCGCCACTTCCGAATCCCCCGAACCCATCCGGGAAACCACTGTCGCTCAGTGGCCGGTTTTCCGGGGAGACCCCCGGTTGCGCGGGCGCAGCCCGGGTGATGCGACACACCCGCCCAGGATGGTTTGGCGCGTCAATCTCGGCCAGGATGTCGCCTCCACTCCCGTGATCGCGGAGGACCGCGTCTTTGTCGCTTGCGAAGACGGTCTCGTCTTTGCCCTGAACGCAAGCGACGGCACCGGGATATGGCACTTCGACAACGGCTTCGGCTTCGAGGCCAGCCCGCTCTTCCACGACGGAAAAATCTACATCGGCTCGCTCGACGGAATCATGTACTGTCTCGACGCCGACAGTGGAGAACTTGTATGGAAAGAAAACCGGGAAGGGAAAATTTCCGGCTCGGCCAACTTCATCGAGGTAACCAAAGGCGATTCGACTCTGCCCTTGTTGATCTTCGGATCCTACGACAACCAGCTCCACGCACTCGACGCCCGGACGGGAGAGGCTGTCTGGTCGTATCCAACTGACAACTACATCAACGGATCCCCCGCCATCACCGCGAGCGGTGCCATCCTGTTCGGCGGTTGCGACGCCTACGCACACGTCGTCGATGCCACCACCGGAGAATCGATCCGGCGCGTCTTTCTGAACACCTACATACCCGCCTCAATCGCACTCGACGGGAACAAGGGCTATTCGGGCAACTATGATGGTGAGCTTTTCGCCTTCGAGGTGGACACGGGTGAAATCCTCTGGACGTTCATGACTTCCGGAGCCCCAATATCCTCCGTCCCGGCCGTAGGCCGCGACCATATCATTGCCTCCAGCGAAGACCGTCGTCTCTACGCGGTCGATAAATCGACCGGCGAAGAGGTCTGGAACCACAACACGGGTCGCACCCTGGAGAGCGGTCCCCTGATCGTAGGTGAAACCGTGATCGCGGCCGATACGCTCGGGGAGATTCACGCGGTGCGCCTCTCCGACGGATCCATTCTGTGGACCTACGATCTCGGTGCCCCGATGACAGCAGCACCGGCGATCGCTTCCGACCGGCTCTTCATCGGCGACCAGGACGGCTGGATGCACGCTCTCACCCTGGACCCGACCGAGGAACAGGTACTCGACAAGCAGCCGGTGCCGGATCAGGAAAAGAAAGCGTCGCCATTCGTCAGCGAACCCTCGGATGCGACCGATTGACCCCGTCAAGTTGCCATGCGCGTCGCTCTTGTCACCCCTGGAACCGGCACTTTCTACTGCGGTGTATGCCTGCGGGACGAGGCTCTTGCCAAGGCCCTGACCGGCCTCGGCCACGAGGTCCGCTCGCTGCCCGTTTACCTGCCCCTCGTCCACGAACACCAGGCCCAAAAGGAACCGGAAGACAGCTCCGCGGCACCGGAGCCGGAGGTGTTTTTCGGAGGGATAAACGTCTATCTGCAACAGACGCTCTCCGTATTCCGCCGCACCCCCCGCGTGCTCGACCGGGTGCTCGACTCGGGTCCGGCATTGGGCCTGGCCTCGCGGTTGGGCGAAATGACCAATCCGGCCAAACTCGGGGCGATGACCCTCTCCATGCTCCAGGGAGAGGCGGGCAGGCAGCACAAGGAACTCTCCCGCATGGTGGAATGGCTTCGCCGTGAGCCAGCACCCGACCTGATCTGTCTCGCGACCGCCCTCCAGGCCGGGATGATCCGAAAGTTGAAGTCCGCCTTTCCCCGGTCGCATGTCGCGTGTTTTTTCCAGGGAGAAGACGAGTTCCTCGATGCCCTGGAGGGCGGCTACCGCGAAAAGTGTTGGTCCGAAATGGGCACCCGTTGCCGCGAAGCGGACAGCCTGATCACTCCGAGCCTGTATTTCCGGAACAGGATCGCCGAACGGCTCGCTGTACCACCCGAATCGATCCGCGTCATCCCCAACGGAATCGAACTCGACGACTTCCATGCCCCGCCACTCCCGGATCGCTCCGACGAAGCCCCCTCCCGCCCGGTAATCGGCTATCTGGCGCGCATGTGCCCGGAGAAAGGCCTGGACCTGCTGATCGACGCCTTCATCAAGGTCCGTCGGGAGAAAAGCCGACCGGAGACGCGCTTGCGGATCATGGGGGCCATGCGCCGCAGCGACCGGCCTTACGTGGATGAGCAGAAACGCAAACTGGAAGCCGCTGGTCTCCTCGAATCGGTCGAGTTCCTTCCCAACCTTTCCCGGGCCGACAAGCTCGCCGGATTGGCCGGATGCGATTTCTTCAGCGTTCCGGCTCGCTACAGCGAGGCCTTCGGCCTTTACGTGGCGGAGGCACTTGCTGCCGGTCTGCCCTGCGTGTTGCCGCGCCACGCCGCCTTCCCGGAATTGATCGAGCACGGGAAACACGGATTGCTGTACGAACCGCATGACCCGGACGGACTCGCCACCGCCCTTTCGCTCGCTCTTGACACGTCGCCGCAAACCGGAATCGACAGGAAAATCGTCCGCGCACATGCAGCGGATCGTTACGACATCCGCTCCACCGCCAGAGCCCTTGAGGAACTCGTGCTCGGGTCGGACGAAAGTCGAAAGTAGTCGTGGTCCTCTCCGCCATTGCCCGACAACGGTCGGACTCCCGCCCCGAAAACACCTGGGCAGCCCGGCATTGGGAATGGACGAACATGAACCGGGTGAAGGGGGTCCACGATCCCCGACAGGGAGCGGATCGGGGATTGAACTGACTCTCGATTCACGCTTTTATCGCCGCTTTTCCCTATGAGAGTTCTAGTTACCGGAGGAGCCGGCTTTCTCGGAAGCCATCTTTGCGAACGCCTGATCGGGCGTGGCGATGAAGTCATCTGCCTCGACAACTACTTCACCGGTCGCAAGCGCAACCTTGATGGCCTGCGCGACCACCCCAGGTTCGAGAT
>CAYVUQ010000173.1:0-4442 GCA_964454915.1 uncultured Puniceicoccaceae bacterium | reverse complement strand
TCTGCACTGTTTGGGGAATCTGCGGAAGGACCTGTTCGAGTAGCGGATCCGGCCACTCGTGGGAATCGCTTGTGCACGGTGCACAGTTCTTTTGTCTCTCCGCGAACTTCGAAGTGCTATTAGAAGGATTCCAAACCGCAAGCCGCGCCAATACATTACGTCTGACAGCAGAAAAGCGGTGCAAGATGTTCTGTCACCCTTGTTACGAATCCGTGACCCGGAAATAGGCTTGGTCGAGGTTTTTCCTCGTCTCGTGGACTCAAATCACTATCGAGACAAGCGTGAACAGGGGTTTCGGCATCGGCATTTACGCAGTTTCGGCGGCCTTTTTCGGGTGTTTCTTCGTTTGGCCGATTTGGCAGGTACTGCAGGGTGGTTTTCTTTCTATGGATGGAGGATGGACGCTTTCCTACGTGCTTGAAGTCTTCCGCAACGATCTCTATCTGGAGGGACTGCGCAACGCTTTCGGCATGGGCCTTTTCTCGACGATTCTGGCCTTGTTGATCGCTCTCCCGCTGGCCTTTGTCTCCGACCGCTACGAGTTTCCGGCAAAGAAGGCGTTTTCCGCCTTGATTCTTCTCCCCATCATGCTCCCGCCCTTTGTCGGGGCAATCGGAGTCCGGCAGATTCTTGGTCAGTATGGCATGTTGAACGCCGGACTGGTGCAAATCGGCTGGCTCGATCCCGGCGAGACCATCGACTGGCTCGGACAGAGTCGTTTCTGGGGTGTTGTGGTGCTCAACGCGCTTAGCCTTTATCCAATCCTCTACCTTAATGCGGTCGCTTCGCTGGCAAATATCGATCCGGCGATGGAGGAGGCCGCCGAAAACCTCGGATGCCGCGGGTGGCGGCGTTTTTTCAAGGTAACGCTTCCGCTGATGCGTCCGGGCGTTTTCGCTGGAAGTACCATTGTCTTTATCTGGGCTTTCACCGAACTGGGAGTGCCGCTGATCTTCGACTACAATCGGGTGACGCCGGTGCAGATTTTCAACGGGGTGAAAGAGATCGGTTCCAACCCCTTCCCGTATGCCCTGGTGGCGGTGATGCTTACCTCGTCGGTGGCCTTTTACCTGGTCGGAAAAGTTCTTTTCGGGCGAAACACGTTTTCGATGATGGCCAAGGCCGGACATGCGGCGGTCGCCCGGAGGCCGGGTTTGATGGGGCGTTTTTTTTGTTTCTCGCTCTTCGCGGGGATCACTTTGGTGGCGTTGCTGCCGCATCTGGCCGTCATCCTGATCTCCTTTTCGAGCGATTGGTATGCGGGGATACTCCCGAGCGGTTGGACGCTGGAGAACTACGATCTCGCACTGGGCCATCCGCTGACACTCGCGGCGATCCGCAACAGTCTTTTCTACAGCTCCACGGCTACCATCCTGAACGTCATCCTGGGAGTATCCATCGCCTATGTTGTTGTGCGCTCGACGCTGCCCGGACGGTCGGCACTCGATGCGGCCGCCATGCTCCCGCTGGCGGTGCCCGGGATCGTGATCGCCTTCGGGTATCTCGCAATGACGCAGCCGGGCAAGACCTTTGGCTTCCTCAATCCCACGGAGAATCCGGTGCCTCTTCTGGTGATTGCCTACGCCATCCGCAAGCTTCCCTTCGTTGTTCGTTCGGCGGCAGCGGGCTTGCAGCAGACTAGTGTGACCTATGAGGAGGCGGCGCAGAACCTGGGGTGCCCGCCGTTGAAATCTGCCCTGCGTATCACCATGCCGCTGATTCTGGCGAATCTGTTGGCCGGGGCGATTCTGGCCTTTTCCCAAGCCATGCTGGAGGTGTCGGACAGTCTGATCCTCGCCCAGAAACAGGCATTTTACCCGATCACAAAGGCGATCTACGAGCTGTTGAACCTTCTCGGAGACGGTCCCTACATTGCCAGTGCCCTTGGGGTATGGGCGATGGCGTTCCTTGCCGTGACCATCATCGGTGCTTCGGTGCTCCTGGGGAAGAAGCTGGGGTCGATTTTCAGGGTTTGAGGCTGCGCTAATCGATCCACTCGACCCGGTGGAACACCGGGCTGGACAAGTCGAGTCCTTCGACCGAAAGTGTGGCGGCGTCTTCGGTGTTTCGGAGCATCTTCACAAAGCTCCAAGTGGAGAGATCGGTGGACCGGAGGACCCGGTACACTTCGCCGGGTTCGGCGGTCCATTCCAGGACGTTGCCGGTGAAGTGGCTCACGCGGATACGGTCGGAGGGATCGGTGGGATCCGAGCCGAGGCGGAACTCCGTGCCGTTGTCGAGCCCGTCTCCGTCGTCGTCGTCCCCGGCCAGGGCTCCGCTGCTGCTGCCGAAGTAGGTGGTTGTCCATGCGTCCGGGATGCCATCGACTGTACCTGCGGGAGATGTATCCGGTCGGAAACCCACCACCCAGAGTTCGATGAAAGGCGAAAGGTGGGTGCCGTCGGAGAACCGCACGATGATTCTGTCGTAGAAGGAACCGGGGGTGGCGTTCGCAGAACTGAAGAAGCCGGAGGGATCGAAGGAGACCCGGTTGCCGGATTGGCTGAAAGCTCCATTGTTGTCGGTGGCTGCGTCGATCTGTACGGAAAGTGGATCGGAGTCGATGTCTCCGGAGGGGATGGTGAATGTGTTCACCCCGGACGCGGTCGCGTAGGCTGCGGGATGCGTGATGACGAGGACTTCCCGGTCGGTGCCGAACGGCGGGTGGTTGGGCGGATGCGCAAGCAGGACCGTGTCCTCGTCCCATTGGCGCAAATCGGCACCCCGTCCGTCCTTGTGGGCCTGGAAGAACATCTGAGCGTCGGCGAGAAGAGGATCGCTTTCCCCGGGGTCCTCGCTGCTGTGGGCCAGGCCGATCACGTGTCCGATCTCGTGAGTGAGTACCTCCTCGAACGTCGCCGGGTCGGAAAGGGAGGGGCTGGTGTGCTCCATCAACACGTAACCGTAGGTGGCACGGTGAAACGCTCTGCCTGAAACGGTCGCGCCGCCACCCGCTTCGATCACATACCCGGCACCGCCGAAACCAAGGGTGGACCCGCCAATGTCGCCGAACAGGTCGTGCATCTGCACTCGCACGAAAAGGCCATCGTTCCGATTGTAGTCGTTGGCGGCCTTTGTGAACACTTCCTCGCCGATGATCTCAAATTCGACGGAGCAGACATCCTCCCAGGCTTGTAGGGCATTTCGTAAGGCACTCTCGGCCGCAGCATGGGAAAGGCCTGCGGGGCGTGTGGAGGCATCGAACAAGACGGGGACCGGTTCGTTGCGGTCCGGTCCGGTGAATCTGCGGAACCGGGTTCCGTCGTCTCCGTCCAGTAGGCCCGATGGCGTTACCTCGAGAACGCCCGGCCTGGCGGGTGCGGCGTAGTCGTGAAGATCGGGGCCGGATTGGCGGGCGAGGGTGTGGATCCGTGCGGCGGCCAGTCGGTCGGGCAAGGGGCGGGTTGCCCCGGCCACCCCGTCGAGAAACTCGAGAGAGTCATCGCTGATTGTAAGAAAAAGAAGGTAATCTTCTCCCGCAACAAAGGAGGGGCTGCGCGAGTCGGCCACCCCGCGTCCGTTGACCTGCCCGCCGGGGGAACGGACAAGGAAGTGTGTCGGAAAGCGACCAAGGATGGCTTCGCCGGTTCGGAACTCCGTCTGCGTAAAGACCTGTCCATCGTCGGAGACGAACGAGCGGGCGTCCACCGCCCGGGCGACTGCCACTGCGTCGGCCTGGAACGCTTTGTCCGCGACCGGTTTTTCCTCCACCGTGGAACCGGTGAGAGCAGGGGTGCAAAGGAGAAGTCCTGGCAGAAGGGCACACAGCGGAAAGAGGTGCCTCGAAACGATTCGGCTTGGTGGGTTGCCCATCCGAAAAACATGGGGCACGAGGTGAATGATGCAACGGTGACGGGGGCGATTTCTGTTCTGGTCGCCATTAACAAATCAACAAATCCAGATATTTTGATGTATTTGCTTGCAAGGAGGGGGGGCCGGGCGGCAGAGTGGCGGTCTTATGAGTCAGACATTCGTATTTTCTTCCGAATCCGTGGGGGAAGGGCACCCGGACAAAGTTTCCGATGCCATTTCCGACAGCGTTCTGGACGCCTGCCTGGAGCAGGACCCGAAGAGCCGGGTCGCCTGCGAAACTTTGGTGAAGAGCAATTGCGTCTTCCTGGGGGGCGAGATCACCACCAATGCGGTGCTCGACTATGAAAGAGTCGTCCGCGAAGCGATCCGTGAGATCGGATACACCCACGACGACGATGTGTTCCACGCGGACCACGTATTCGTCACCAACTGCCTGACCAGGCAGTCGCCCGACATCGCGCAGGGTGTGGACGCGGCGGCCGCCGAGGGCAAGGAGACCGCCGAACAGGGTGCTGGCGACCAGGGGATCATGTTCGGTTACGCCTGCGACCAGACTCCCGAGCTGATGCCAGCCCCGGTGATGTACGCGCACCGTCTCCTCCGCGAGATGGCGCGTCAGCGCAAGGAGG
>CAYVUQ010000172.1:0-4446 GCA_964454915.1 uncultured Puniceicoccaceae bacterium | reverse complement strand
GAGCGGGAGCGGTTGTTTTGTTCTTCACCGCGACGGGGATACGGCGGCCACGCTCCGGGAAGCGTCGAACCAGTGGATCGGAGCAGACGGCTTTTTTGTTGAAACCGGTTTTCTCTCCGGGGATGATCGCTCTTGAACTCCCACTATTTTCACGGAAATCCCGAGCGTTGTCCGAAGAAGACAAAGAAATCATTTTGAACGGCATTCCGGCTGCGCCCGGGGTGGTGCAAGGTCCGGCGTTCGTGTTTCGCCACCACGAGGTCGATGTGCCGGTGTATCAGGTCCCTGAAGAAAAGCGGGAGGAGGAA
This sequence comes from uncultured Puniceicoccaceae bacterium, assembly GCA_964454915.1. Taxonomy (GTDB): domain Bacteria; phylum Verrucomicrobiota; class Verrucomicrobiia; order Opitutales; family Puniceicoccaceae; genus Puniceicoccus. Next base: position 4,138 of record CAYVUQ010000172.1, on the reverse strand, counting down.
AAGGCGCGCTTTGAACGCGCGTTGGTGGAGACGCGCTCCGAGATCCTGAAGGTCCGGCATGAGATCGCGGAAAGAATCGGTGAATCGGAGGCGCAGATATTCGACGCCCACCTGCTCGTTCTCGAGGACAAGGCACTGATCGACCAGACCATTGGAGAATTGGAGAGCAGCGGAAACAACATCGAACACTGCTTCGCGATCACTGCACGCCAGTTCATCGATTTCTTCGATTCGATGGAGGACGAGTATCTCCGAGAGCGCGTTTCCGATATCCGGGATGTGTCGAAGCGGGTCCTGTCCAACCTGCTCGGAAAATCCAACCTCGGATCGATGGGGGCCGATGGTTTGTCGGAGCCGCATGTGCTGGTCTCCAACGCTGTGGAGGTCAGCGATGTCGCCCAGCTCGGCAGGGATCGGATACTGGGCATCATTTCGGAGTCGGGCGGTCGCACCAGCCATGCGGTTATCATGGCACGATCGATGAAGGTCCCGGCGGTGGTCGGGATCAATGGAGCAAGCGAATCCATTCGCATGGGCGACACCGTTATTGTGGACGGTTACGACGGTCTGGTGATCGTCAACCCCAACATGGACTCACTCTATCGGTATGGCCAAATATCGGAGCAGAGAAAATCGATTCGGCAGATGTACGAGTCGAAGATTTCGCTTCCCTCCGAGACGACCGACGGGAGTGCTGTTCGATTGATGGCGAACATCGAGGAAGCTGACGAGGTCGATAGCGTGCTCGCTTGCCGGGCCGAGGGTGTCGGTCTGTTCCGCACCGAGGGCATCGTTCTGAGGGAGAGGGAGGCTCTGGCCCAGGAGGACCTTCAATTCGAGCAATACCGCAGGGTGGTGGAGGCATTGAATCCGCATCCGGTGGTGATCCGCACCCTGGATATCGGGGGGGACAAGTCGCTTCCCGGAAATATGTTTGGGCGGGAGGACAACCCCTTCATGGGCTTCCGGGCGATCCGCTATTGCCTGAAAAATCCGTCGGTCTTCAAGGAGCAGCTCCGCGCGATCCTGCGGGCGGCTTCCTGCGGAAACGCACGGATGATGTATCCGATGATCAGCGGCGTCCGCGAGTTGCTCGAAGCCAATGAATTGCTCGACGAGGCGAAGGAGGAATTGCGCGAGCGTGGAGAGGCTTTCGCCGAGGATATTGAGGTGGGCAGCATGATCGAGATACCCAGTGCGGCCTACACGGCGGACGTGATATCGGAGAACTGTGCTTTCCTGAGCATAGGGACGAACGACCTGATCCAATACATGCTGGCGGTGGACCGGGTGAACGACAGCATCGCGCACCTGTACGAGCCCAGCCATCCTGCGATTCTGCGCACCATTCAGACGGTCATCCGGATGGCTCATGCGAACAATACACCGGTTGCCATTTGCGGCGAGATGGCCAGTGACCCGATTTACGTTCCCCTTCTCGTGGGGATGGGTGCGGACGAGTTGAGCCTTTCGCCCAGCCTCGTGCCGGAGGTGAAGTTCATGATCCGTCACATCTCGATCAAGGACGCCCGTGAACTTGCGGCGGAGGTTCTTTCGCTGAAGAGGCCCCGGATGATCTTCCGGTGTCTCCGCGATTTCTACCGTTCGGTGATGAAGGATCTGGTCGGGGAGAAGTTCCTTCCGTGATGACCGGAAAATTCCCCTCGCCAAGACGGCGGCGGGTGCGTTGCATTCGGTTGGCATGAAGACGTACAAGATCGCGGTTCTACCGGGGGACGGAATCGGCCCGGAGGTGATGGAGGGTGCCTTGGCGGCCCTGGAGACGGTTGCGGGGTCCGGGGGGTTCGCCATCGAATGTTCGACCTTCGACGTTGGGGGAGTGGCCATTGACCGGCACGGAGCCGCTTTGCCCGAGGCTACGCTGGAAGGATGCCGTGCGGCGGACGCCATTCTCTTCGGTTCGGTCGGCGGCCCGAAGTGGGAGAGTCTGCCGCCGAAGGAACAACCCGAGCGGGCGGCACTCCTGCCCTTGCGCAAGGCCTTTTCGCTGTTCGCCAACCTGCGACCTGGATTGCTGTATCAGGATTTGGTTCAGGCGTCGCCCCTTCGCGCCGAGCGTATCCCTTGCGGTATCGACATCGTCTGCATACGGGAGCTGACCGGCGGGATTTACTTCGGCGAGCCGAAGAGGACCACCGAACTGGAGGACGGCGACACGGAAGCCCTGGACACGATGGTTTACCGTGCATCCGAGATTCGCAGGATCGCGGAGGTCGCAGCGACCGCGGCGAAAGCCCGACAGGGTCGGGTTTGTTCGGTGGACAAGGCCAACGTGCTGGAAACATCGGTGCTCTGGCGCAAGACGGTCAACGACTATTTCGCATCGGAGCATCCCGACGTCGAATTGAGCCATCTCTATGTCGATAATGCTGCCATGCAGCTGGTTTCCGATCCGAACCAGTTCGATGTTTTGTTCACTGAAAACATGTTCGGCGACATCCTCTCGGACGAGATGGCGGTGGTCTGCGGCTCGATCGGCATGCTCGCCTCGGCCAGCCTGGGCACGGGCAACAATTCCCATGGATTTCCATTTGGCCTTTACGAACCGGCGGGTGGAAGTGCTCCCGATATCGTGGGTCAAGACAAGGCCAATCCGTGCGCACAGATTCTCAGTGCCGCCATGATGCTGCGCTACAGCTTTGGTGAAACGCAGGCGGCCGACCGGATCGAGACGGCGGTCCGCTCCGTGGTCGAGGATGGAATCCGCACGGGCGACATCGCTTTCGGCGTCGATGCCGTCGGGACGCGCCGCATGGTCGAGGCGGTTCTCGAAAGGCTGGCGGGCTGACACATGGCGGACGGTCCCGAGCGGGGAGGCGTACGGAGCGGGGGCGTTGCGGGCTCGTGCGAAAACAGGATTCTGGCAGGGGTTCATGTGGCCCCGGAGAGCAACACCGTCCACACAGCCTGGCGGAGTCGGATCGACGGGTCACTCGCGCTGGAGAACGAGCCATTTCGCGGGTTCGCATGGATCGACGATAACCTGTGCGGGGATGAGTTGGTGGGAAATCTCCCCCGCAGGTCGCTGGCGGGTGCCGGAAGCCTGCGCCACCTGGTCGAGTCGGACAGTGCCGAGGGGGTGGAGATTCTGGCAAGTCTTCCCCGCGATCCCGCGCGGGCAGAGTCCCTGCGCCCCCTCGAACACCAGTACCTGCTGCGGAACGGCCTGCGTATGATGGCACCCGGTTTTTTGGAGGACGTGGTCCGGTGCCAGATCGACATCGAGACGGATTGCAGTGTCGATGGCGGCTTCAGCGATCCCCGCCGCAAGGGGGACCGGGTCCTCGCCGTGGGAATCCGTTGCGGTGGGTGCTCCGAATTTATCGAACTTGAGGACGATACAGACGGCGGGGAGCGCGATTTGCTGAAGCGTTTCGCACAGCGCTTCAAGGAGTTGGACCCCGACATCGTCGAGGGGCACAACTTCTTCAACTTCGACCTCTGGTTCCTGGCGGCCCGCTGCCGTCGTTTCCGCCTGGAGACGGATTGGGGCCGTTTTGGAGCACAAGTGCGCTTCCGCAAGAGCCGGGTCCGAATCGCGGAGCGTTGGTTCGACCTGCAACGGTTCGACCTCCCGGGCCGAACGGTATTCGACACATTGATCGCCGCACAATTCTACGACCTCACCCAGCGTGCGCTGCCCTCATTCGGGCTGAAAGATCTCGCCCTGCATTTCGGCATCACCTCGGAGAAAGGCAGAACTTATCTTTCCGGAGAGGTGATCGGAAAGACTTTCCGCAATGACCGCGACACCTTTCGCGCTTATCTCGGAGACGATCTTCGGGAGACGGAGGAGGTGGCTTCGATTCTTCTTCCGACCTACATTGCGCAGGCCGCGCTGTTTCCCATGACCTTGCAGGAAATTCTTCTGAGGGGAACCGGGGCGCGTGTGGAAATGGTTTTTCTGGAAGAGTATTTCCGTGCGGCCAGGGCACTTCCCTCTCCGGGGGAATCGCGTCGGTTCGAGGGAGCGGTCTCGCGCAGTTACGAAACGGGAGTCTTCGAGCGGGTGTTGCACTTCGACGTCGCTTCCCTCTATCCGAGTTTGCTTCTCCACATCGGGCGCAATCCGCGCAACGACGACCTGGGCGTGTTGGTTCCCGCCCTGGAACGCCTG
>CAYVUQ010000171.1:0-4465 GCA_964454915.1 uncultured Puniceicoccaceae bacterium | reverse complement strand
GCTCAATTGGGACATCACAGGAAATACGGCAAGCTTTACACTTTTCGGCACCATCGATGCCGGCGTTATGATCGGCCCAAATAGTGACGACAACCTGGATGTCGGCGTTCCCGGCGCAACGGATTGGGTGACGGGCTCAGGAATCTCACGAACGATTGTAAACATCGGTGGGTCGAGGTCTCTGGCCCCAGGCGTCGGTGGCTATTTTTCCAGCACTGATTCAGACTACATATTCGTATCGTCCTCCGATAGTAATCCTTGGAAAATTGGCGACTCACTACACGCCACGGTTGAAATTTCCGGGGGCACCCTGGACGGCTCACAGTTTACCATCAATTCGGGTATCGTAACCGCAGGCCGTATGACAGCAGATTTGGTTGATCCAACCTACCAGGTTGGGACTGTGAGTGCAGTGCCTGAGCCCTCAAGCTACGCTTTTTTGCTAGCCCTGCTAACGCTTGGCGTCGCCGCCTGCAGGCGCCGCAAATCCTAGCACCCCCCCGGCTGCCTTGGGAGCAATCGGGAGGGAGAGAAATCGGGTTAGCCGACGCCGGAAAAGGTAAACGCTTGTAACCGGGTTGTTGACTGCCTATGTTTTGCTGCAGTGGGCTTCCCATTTCGGAACGCCTTGAAACTCGAATGTCACTAGTTTAAGGCAGTGTCCAATCCTGATCGTAATCGACTGATTGGGCCTTACGATTACGAGCATGATTACGATTACGATTGATATGTCGCGTCCTGAAATAAGTTGTCGGTTTTGGATCGGAATAAGCTTGGAGATATCCGGCTATCGAACCTGAAACCCTTCTCTCTCCGCAGCCTCGCGCAGTCGGCGATCCGCGCAGTGGAAAACGCTTTCCCGCGTGTCTTCTTCGCAGGCGATCAGTGCCGCCGCGAGCTGCTGCGCATCGGCCGAACGCAGAGAGTGAACCCATAACAGGCGTTCCGCCCGGTGGATGAGTGAATCAACGGGCATCACCCGAACCCACTGCTCCCGCAAAACGGACAGCCGCCGCCTCGCCTGCGCCAAGGACAATCCGACAAGCTGGTCTTCACGATTTCTCCGGGCAAGTGCCGAGGTAATTTCAACGGGCGTTCCCCACCACACCACCATCGGTCTGCCCAAGCGCAGTTCCCTCTCCCTCTGATCCGAACTTTCCTCTCGCGCGAGCAACGGCACAACGGCAGACGTGTCCCAGAAATCTACCACCCGGACTCCCGCTCCTCCAAAACCGCCTTCGACAGGCTCTGCTCAGGCTCCAATGCCTCCGGCAGAGGCAGGTCCAGAAACTCCGTCGGATTCCAAGCCTTTTCGGACGGACTCAAGTGCGGATGATCCCCGAGAGTCTGGATTGGCTCAATGCGCGCAACCGGTCTTTTCCGATCCGTTACGATCAACGTCTCACCCTTCCGCACGCTGGCGATTAGCTCGCTGAATCGATTTTTCGTATCAGAGATAGTTCTCGAAATCATAGTTAGCCAAGTTGGCTATATTTTAAGAACTATGTCAAGGGGAAAGCCCCCTGCGGTAAAGGTAGGGCGCAGGTGCAGGAGTGCGCTCTTCCCGAGCGAGAGGCATTTCCTTGCGCCGAAACCGATCTAGCCCTCGAGCAGATTGACTCCTTCCAGGCCGAAGGCTTCGCAAGCCGCAAGGAGATGCCGATCATTCGTAAACAACTTCCGAATGCCGTGCAGACGGGCGGAAGCCAAATGAATCGCGTCCGCGCCCCGCAGAAAAACTTTTGCCGATAAATCCGCAAAGTGCCCCTCGACCATTTCCCAAATGCGTCTTTCGACCGGCAACCAATGCCAGAGGCCATCCTTCAAGTCCTGACGAAACTGACGATGGAGCACCTTGTGCTGGGCTTCAGTCAACCGACCCTCCCGCAGGTGCCGATGGAAAACGGCGCACAGCTCCGCGCGCCCCAAATCACTGCAGGCAATCGTCTCCGAGCGCGAGGCGAACTCGCGAACCCGCATGCAGCCGGGTTCTTTCAGGTAGCATTTGGCCAGATAAGCCGTGTCGAAATAGATCACCTCCGGTCCTCTTCGAGGAGGCTGCCGGAATCCACAACCATCTCCGGCAGTTGATCAAAACCATCAACCAGGAGGCGACCCGAGAAGGTCCTTCCCTCCTTCTCTTCGTAGGGAATCAGTCGGGCCGCCGGGCGTCCTCGATCAAGCACCACCAAGGGTTCCCGGGAAACCGCAGCCTCCCTCACCCACTTGCCGGTATGCGCATGCAATTCACGGATCGAAACGGTTTTCATTGAGACACAATGTGTAACTTAGGTGATACCATCAAGTCTTTTTCCATGCCCGATCCCCCAACTTGACACCGATTGCAATGCCACCCAAAAGCTGAAACCCGGACTGACGAAGGCCGAAGCCTGGTCGGACATGGAGTCATTATTTGCGTGGGAGCCCCAGCCGATCAATGCCGAACTGCTGAACGAGGCCTTCTCGGTAAGCGGATCCTATGGATTGTCGTGGTGGGATTCCCTCATTGTCGCCGCTGCCGTGGCAGCCGACTGCGAGGTGATCTTGAGCGAAGATCTTTCGGATGATCAGATTCTCAAACCAATCTGGCTAGCACCCCCTTCGCCCCTTCCCCATGCAGGGCACCGGCATAAGCACCTCCATCAACGAGGACGGCAAACTGGAATTCACCTTCCCGGCCGAAGGCGACACCGCATTCTTCCGGTTACAATCAGAATAGAGTCAAAGGTTTACTCTTCGCAGAAGACTCCCTACCGGGTTGCAAGAGTCTGCGAAAAGCCCGGATAGACGTGACCTTCGCCACGCCTCTACGATAAACCCGTTGCCCGGTCGTGACCTTCGACGGGAAATTCGATCCCTATCCGGTGGAGATTGTCTTTTGACGAAACGGAGCTTTGGCGAGAGGGTTGTCCACGAAAGGCACGAAAGGCACGAAAATCTTTTCCCTAATTTCATCGTAGAGGTGCCTCACTGTCTGGATCAGCTGGTTTGTGACTTTCGTGTGTTTCGTGGACCGTCTCTCTCACACTTCGCAGCCAGCCACACGATGAGAAAGGGCGTGCCTCGTTAGAGTTCTCCTGAACTCCAACGCCCTAAAGGCTAGACGCGTCCTTTGCGCCTCGTCAGTGCCAGGGCTAGCCCTAGCAGGCCGAGAATCGCGGCGTAGGTTTCGGGTTCGGGAATGGGCGCGAGACTGGAGACACGGAAGCCGATGATGCCGTTCTCGTTGGTCGGAATGTTGCTGCCGCAGATCGAGGACTGCAGGAAGTTGGCGCTGTAGTCGAACGAGCCGCCCCGCAGCCCGCAGTTACTGGTGGCGGTGGCCAAAATTTCATCATTCCACTCCCATACGTTACCGCCTTGGTCGAAGGTCCCGTAGTGGCTGGCGGAGCCCGCTCCGGCACTCCCCACCGTTGTAACATTCCCGTTCTGGCTGTTCCAGTCCGCACCGGAGGAGTAATTCGCCACGTTGCTTCCGGGATTCGAGATGTCGCCCGTTGCACTGGCCGTGGGGACCGTGTCGCTACCCGTCGGGTACAGCCAATAATCGTCGGCAGGACCCGTTGCGCTCGGGTCGTAGTAAGCGGCTTTGTACCACTCGTTCTCGCTGGTGATAGCCCAGACCGTGGAGGTTGTGGTATTTCCGGTAGCGGCGTTAAACCAAGAACCACGGGTCACCGTAATGTTGGTGATTGCCGTGCCATTCGTCAGGTCGTAGGCACCGGTCTCCGTATCGCCGGTGCCCTGCCCGTTCGTCAGCCAGTTCGTGAAACGCGCTGCGTCCCAAAAGCTCACGAAATTTACCGGTTTATTCCCGAAGCCGCTCTTCACGCTGTAGGTATAGCTACCGCTGCTGCCTGCGCGGGTGATGCCGCCATGCGTGCTGGAGTTCATATTGGTGTTGTAGAGCCCGTGCGTGCCCGTCGCCGAAGGATTCCGGATGGGTGCGATTGGATGGAGGGATCATAAGAAAGACCAGGATACCAAATCCCAACCCATCCATCTATCGGGGGAACTCCCCTATCTTGTGTAAAAAATCAACCTTGTGAATGCCAGTTGACTCGCTTTCAATAAATTCTATATACTTTTCCTATGAAAATTACAGGGATCGCCGATCTTCAAGCAGAGACATCGCGGTTTGTGAAGCAAGCTGAAGAGGAAGGCGTTGTGCCGATTTCCCGCAATGGAAGGACCGTGGCGTTCCTCGTGTCGCGGGAAAAACTCGCGGCCCTGATGGAAACCATGGAGTTGCAAAAAGATTCCGGATTGATGGATCTGGTCCGTAAAGACAAAGCCGGAACGGTCCGATTTTCCCCCGTTCCCGATGAACTCTAGGGTCGCCTGGTCCAAGCAGGTAGAGAATTACCTCAAAGGGAAAGCCCCGGGTCCCAGACGCGATCTGCTGCGCGCGATCAAGGCACTGGCGGACTGGGACGGCCGTGAGAACCCGCCGGAAATCCGGCAT
>CAYVUQ010000170.1:0-4472 GCA_964454915.1 uncultured Puniceicoccaceae bacterium | reverse complement strand
CCCCTGGGACGGTCTGCACTGTTTGGGGAATCTGCGGAAGGACCTGTTCGAGTAGAGGATTGGTCGAACCGGGACTGACCCTTCCCCATTTTTCGACTACACCCTTCGACAGATCAAGGACTCAGCCGGGAAATCCACCATGTATCGTCGTCGTGCCGCAGATACTCGAACCGGTCGTGCAGGCGGCTAGGGCGCCCCTGCCAGAATTCGTAGCGGCGCGGCCGCAGACGGTAACCGCCCCAGAAGTCGGGCAGCGGAATCTCGCCGTCGCCAAACTTCCGCTTCATCTCCTCCAGTTTCATTTCCAGAATCTTGCGTGAAGACACCACCGAACTCTGATCAGACACCCATGCGCCGAGACGGCTGCCACGCGGACGGCTGGAAAAATACCGGAACGATTGCAGGGTCGATATGCGCTCGCATTCGCCCTCAATGATCAACTGGCGCTCCAGACCGACCCATGGAAAAAGAAGGGAGGCTGTCGGATTTTTCTTCAAGTGCACGGCCTTGCGGCTTCGGTAATTAGTAAAGAAAACATATCCGGCCTCATCGTAAGCCTTGAGCAGTACCATCCGCTGCGACGGGCGGCCTTCGGCGTCCACGGTAGCCAGAACCAGGGCGTTGGGCTCATCGATTCCGCCAGACCGGGCCTGCTCGAACCAGAGCCGGAACTGCCTGAGCGGATCCTCTGCGAGATTCTCGCGCCGCAGACCGGCTTGGGCGTATACGCGGCGCAACGATGCAATGTCGTCCATGGGAAAACTCTGGCAGATCACGAACCAAGGCGCAAGCGCACGGAATCCCCGGTTGACCGGTGGAAGAAGATCGAGCAGTCTTCCGACCCATGGGAACGATTCGCGCAGGAACCGATTTGCGAAATCCGGAAACACCGGACTTCGAGCGCGTAACCAGGGGCTCCTTTGTCGATACCTTGTCCGTGAATCCGGCGAGCCCCCATTTTCCGTTGGCACCCGTCAAATGATCAGCCGCTTTCTTCTTCCGCTCCCGCTGGTCTTTCTGGCTTGTTTTCCCGCCCCGGCATCGGCCGGGATCGAGCCCGACGCCGAAGTGCGCTCGTTTACCTTCCGCAAGTTCAATGACCGCGGACTGCGGGTCTGGGACCTGTCGGGGAAGGAAGCGGTATTCCTGAGCGACCAGGTGATCCGGGTGATCGAAATGCAACTGGCGATCACGTCAACCGACGGCGACTCCCGCCGAACCGTGCTCCGCAGCCCCTCGGCACAGATTTACGTAGAGGACAACCGTGCGGATGGGGAAGGGTTGGTATTCGTTGAGGGTTCCGGGTTTTCGATGGAGGGGCGCGACTGGGAGTGGCGCGGTGCCGAAAGGCGAATCAAAGTGCGCGCCGGTGCCAAGGTAACGTTTGACGAAGCGATCCGGCGGGTCCTTAAATAGCCTCCGCCCATGCGCCTCCCTTTATTCGCCGTTCTTACCGCCCTCATCCTTCAGGTTCACGCTGTTCGGGCCGAAGAAACGGGGAGCGGAAGAACGCAAATCCGCAGCCAGGCACTGGATGTCATCAATACCGACAACGGAAACCGGTTCGTGTTTTCCGGATCCGTCCGAGTCGAGGGAGCGGATTTCACGGCGACCTGCGAACGGATGGAAGTCCGGACCCTCGCCGACCCGGAGGGCGGGGGCGGCGGCTTCGGGGCGATCGAGGTAATCGAGGCGACAGGCTCTGTAACCATCGTCCAAGGCGAACGAAGGGCCACGGCGGGACGCGCGTTGATCTACCCGTTCGAAAACCGCGTGGTCCTTGAGGATGGCCCGGTCATCCGCGACGCCGAAGGCACCGTAAGCGGACACCGCATGGTCCTGTACGGGTCGGACCGCAGGATCACCGTCGAAGCCGGACCTGACGGCGACCTGCCCACTGTTGAGCTACCCTCGCTCCGTAGCCTTGAAGACGGCACCGGCGGCACACCGACCGATGAGTGACGACGACTCACCGAAGCGAATCCGCACCGAGAACCTTTCCCGGGACTTCGGCAAACGGCGGGTGGTGGACGGGGTCGGTCTGACCGTTGACGGAGGGGAAATCGTGGGACTACTCGGCCCAAACGGGGCGGGAAAGACGACAACCTTCTACATGATCGTGGGCCTGATCCGCCCCACGGAAGGACGCATCCGCCTACGCGGGCGAGACATCACCGAACTCCCCATGTATCGGCGCGCACGCAGCGGGATCGGCTACCTGCCACAGGAGGCATCGGTCTTCCGCAAAATGTCCGTGCGCGACAATCTCCTCGCGGTACTGGAAACCCTTCGGATACCCGGGAGCGAAAGAAAAGAGGTCGCGGAGGAAAGTCTGGAAACTTTTGGTCTGACCAAACTCGCCGACCAGAAGGCCTTCACCCTGAGCGGCGGCGAGCGGCGCAGGCTGGAAATCGCCCGCGCCCTGGCCACCCGTCCGGATTTCCTTCTCATGGACGAACCCTTCAGCGGAGTCGATCCGATCAGCGTGGACGACGTCCAGTCGATCATCCGCAAGCTCAAGGAATCCGGTATTGGAATTCTCATCACAGATCACAACGTCCGCGAAACTCTCGAAATCACCGACCGCTCCTACCTCCTCTACGAAGGCCGGGTTCTCTGCGAAGGGGACCGGGAAGCGCTTTTGAACGACCCGTCCAGCCGAAAGTTCTATCTCGGCGAGGACTTCAAAGTGTAACCGCAGAACAATGACAACACCGAAGGAAAAGATTATCGAGAGCATCTCCGTCCGCGAGTTCTACGAGTCCTGCCGCGAATCCCTCGAACTCGAACTGGTCTGCGGCGAGGAAGACCTCGACCGAATCATCGGCGAAAAGAGCCTGAACCGGCCCGCCCTCGCGCTGACCGGATACTTCCGCTACTTCGCGCACCGCCGCATCCAGCTCTTCGGTGCAGGCGAGATGGGCCACATCCGCGACAGCGACCCCCGCGAGATCGAGGAAGTTCTCTCGAAGATGGCGCGCAAACACATTCCATGCATTTTGATCAGCCGCAATCTGGCCCCGACTCCGGTTCTTCTGAAGATCGCCAGGGAATACCGCATCCCGTTGTTCCGCTCCCCGCTCAAATCGAAGACCATCGCGACCGAGGCGACGCTGATTCTCGAAGAGCGGTTCGCCCCCCGCCAGAGCATGCACGGGACCTTGTTGGACATCCGCGGCGTGGGAGCCCTCCTCCGTGGGGAAAGTGGCATCGGCAAGAGCGAATGCGCCCTCGCCCTGATCGAAAGGGGCTTCAGCCTGGTCGCCGACGACCTCACCCACCTGCGGCTCCTCCGCGACCACGAAGTGGTTGGCCGGAGCTCCGACCTGAGCCGCGGATACATGGAGTGCCGGGGCATCGGCATCATTGACGTGGCCAAGCTGTTCGGCGTCCATTCGGTACGGGTGGAAAAGCGGGTTGATCTGATCATAACCTTCGTCCACTGGACCTCCGGGATGAACGAAGAACGCACCGGCCTCGACCAGGAGCACATGGAAATCTTCAACCAGAAGATTCCCCATGCGGTGATCCCGGTCCGCCCGGGGCGGGATCTCGCGCGGTTGGTCGAGGTCGCGGCCATGGTTCAGGCCCTCCGCCTTCTCGGCCACGATGCAGCCAAAGAGTTTAACGAGCGCTTGATCCGGCAGATGACGGGCCAAATCTCCTGAGCCCCCCTTGGCAAGCGGGCTTTTGGAGCGGCAACACAAATCTTTAAAAACTTATGCGCACCGAAAATGTGAATAACTTGTGGAGAAGTTCCCCTTGCCTATCCGAGCCACTCGAAAATGATGGGGTCTTCTCACTCGGAATTCCATGCCTTGCTCCTCAATCATTTCCCTCCCGTCCTTGCGTCCGCCACCGGTTCGGACTGGGCTCCGCCTCGAAAGCATTTTCTGTAACAATTTATTTATCAATATCTTAAAGAACTGCCGGGGTCACTTGTCCGCTCACAAACCGATGACAGAAAGCCATTCCGCCCCGACTTCGAACCCTTTCGCTTTCAGCACGTTACGATCCTGATACAAATCACTGATAACAGTCACCGTTCCTGTTAATAATTTCCGCATTTTCCGTTGCCGATGCCCAGTACCGACCAGTTCACCCACCTTTGGAAAGAGACTTGCGACCGTTTCCGCGAGCGGCTGAACGCCGATATCTACGAAATGTGGTTCAAACCGCTCTCGCTCGGACAGGTCGAGGGTACCGAGGTAAGGATTTTGGCTCCGAACGACTTCGTTTCCATCTGGCTGCAGGACAATTACCTCGAAGTAATCCAGTCCGGGGTGGTGGAAACCTTTGGGTCCGACTTCGTGGCGCGCATCGAGGTCGGACCGGACAGCCCTTCGCCACGCATTCGGGCGGCGAGTTGGGCCGCGTCTCCCTGGCGACGCTTATCCTCAGCGCGTCCAACGTGCTGCTTCTCGACGAGCCCACCAACCACCTCGACATCGAAAGCCGCGAGGCGCTGGTCG
>CAYVUQ010000169.1:3440-4506 GCA_964454915.1 uncultured Puniceicoccaceae bacterium | reverse complement strand
CCCGTATTGGTCGCTTGGATCGTTATCGGGCTCGACGATAATGTCGCCATAGTCCCAGGAATCTCCGACGAAGTCCCATCCGTGGACGTCATCAACGAAGCCGTTCCCGTCATCATCGACACCGTTGTCAGCAATTTCTCCGGGGTTCGTCCAGATATTTTCCTCCAAATCGGGGTGATCGATCTGAACCCCGCTGTCGATAACCCCAACGATCACATTACTGCTTCCGGTTCCAAGATTCCACGCGGCGGTCGCACCGATATCCGCTCCCGGAACGCTGCCGCCCCAGCTACCGTCGTTGTAAAGTCCCCACAGGTAATCGAAGTAGGGATCGTCCGGCGTGGCCGAAAAGAAACCGATGTTGTCCGCTTCGGCGACGCCACGTCGGTCCCACTCGGGCTGATCGGCAAGGAAAGTCGCCTCGAAGTCCTCGATAATCCGGTCAACCGCCCGGACATCCCCCGATTCATCAGCCACGAGATAAACGGGAGTCGTTTTCAGACGGTGCCTCAGCTTGTAACCGCGCATGGCAATCCAATCGACTAAATCACTCTCTTCGACGCCGACAGGGAGGCGCACCATGGCATGGTCTCCGACAATCGCGCTGATTCGGGTCGATGAGAACTGACCTCCATCGTCGGGTGCCATTACCTCTTCGACCAGCACGACCGGATAGTGAAAGTTCCGAACCCGATAAAGTGAGCGGCGCACGAAAGTCCCGTCTTCCCTCACCGGGCCATCCTCCGACCCGAGAAATGCCGCCCCGGCAAGCATCTCCGCCATTTGGTCCCGCATTCCTTTGGGCTTGAGCGACGAGCCGTCCTGCCCGGACGCCGCCAGCATTTGGGAGACATCCAGCTTCTCCTTCGCGGACTGCACCGATGGCGGACCCGGGTCATGGTCAGGAAGGGGTGCGACGGACGGGGTGCGCGGCAGAAAAAACCAAAATGCGGCCAAAAGAAGAACCGCCAACGAAAGGGGGAAGAGGTATTTTTTCATTTTCGGAAACACGACTCTACGGAAGCCACCCGGAAGAATGCGAGAAAAATCGAGAAAACGAATCGAA
>CAYVUQ010000169.1:0-3430 GCA_964454915.1 uncultured Puniceicoccaceae bacterium | reverse complement strand
CCCTCATCCTTGCGGGCCAGCACAAAAACAAGCGCACCCAGAAGGATGGCACAGAGAAGCAGGGTAATTCTTTTCATCTTTCCAGAACCAAAACTACTGACCGACAAGCTTCTGACGAGAAAAATCCGGCGAAACCGATGAACTTTTTTGTAAAAAACCTGGGATATTCCATCTAACCCGTTTTTGCCTTCCCGAAACCCTCCGAAACCTTCATTTCAATAAGCTCTCCGATTCCGCCCTTCGAGCCCACATCTCGCTGACCCATGCCCAGAACCATTCTCACGCTCCCTTTTCTCTTGCTCCTCGTTCCGCTCCCAAGTCGGGCGCAGGCTCCGGCGACCCCCGTCCCGCAAGAGGGTGCCCCGGCAATCGATCAGGCCCTGTCACGGACCGCCGCCTCGCTCCGCGCGCAGTTGGAGGCGATCCGCATCAAGCGCGGCGATGTCGAGGAACTTGAGGCCCGGTTGGAAGCCGAAACCAACGAGGTCACCCGCGAAGCGGCAGCAGCCCAACTGGAAAAGGCTACCCGCGAGCTGAACGACCTGCTCCTGAAGTTCCAGGAAAGTGCGGCCGGGGTGGACATCGGTCTGTTCGAGGAAAAGCAAAAGGAGCCGTTCTCGTGGGAAAGCAAGCTCGGAGAGATCGTCGAACCGTTTCTCGCCGAGCTGCAAAACGCGACATCCCTGTCCCGCAAAATGGCCGACCTTCGCAAGGAGCAGGAGGCCCAGGCCGCCCGCGCCGAAGCCGCCCAACGCGCCCTGGGGCGAATCGACGAAATCCTCGTCGCCGCAGAAGCACCCGCACTGACCTCCGCCCTCGCCGATCAGCGCCAGCTATGGGAAGAGCGCCTTAACCTCGCCCGCAGCCAGGCCGAGTCGGCCACTCTCCAGTTGGAAAACCTCGAGTCCCAGCGCGAAGGGTTCCTGGAGGGCTCGACGAAATACATTCGTGAGTTCGTCCAAAAACGCGGACTCAACCTGGTCATCGGGGTCGGTGCGGCCCTGGCCGTGTTTTTCTCCGTCCGCTTCATCCTCTTCCTCGCCCGCAAACTCCGCGCGACCGACAATCCGCGCAAGTTCGGGAGCCGGGTGTTCGTGCTGACCGCCAACCTTCTCAGCGTCCTCGGCGCGGTAGCCGCCATGATGGCCGCCTTCAGTGTTACCGGCGACGTGTTTCTCTTCAGCTTCGTCCTGCTCTTCCTCCTGGGAGTCGCCTGGGGCGGACTAAAGGTGCTGCCCCAGTTTGTGGAGTCGTTGAAGCTCATCCTGAATATCGGCATGGTCAAGGAGGGCGATAAAATCATCTTCGACGAGGTGCCGTGGAGGGTCGAGTCCCTCGGATTCACCTGCCGCCTGGTCAATCCGCTGCTCGACAATGCGGAACAGTTCCTGCCAGTCCGCCACCTGGTCGGGCACCACTCCCGCCCCTGGTGCGCCGACGAGGAACCGTTCCCTTGCAGCCGCGGGGACTGGGTGCAGCTCTCCGATGGACGCATCGGCCGCACCGTCGCGCAGAACCCCGACCATGTGACCCTGGAGGAATGGGGCGGAGCGCGGGTCGTCATCCCCACCCCGGACTTTCTCTCCCTGGCCCCGCGCAACCTCTCCGGCGAAAGTTTCCGGGTGGAGACCCGCTTCGGAATCGACTACCGGCACCAAAAGGAGTCCACCACACGCATACCCGGGATCATGCGCGACGCGCTCCGCACCGGGCTGTCCAGCCTCTTCGGCGGTGCAGCCATTCGCGAGGTATCGGTCCAGTTCGCCTCGGCCTCGGCCAGCTCCCTCGACTTCGAGGTCGAAGCGGATATCACCGGCGCGTCGGCACATTTATATGAGAAAGTTCAATACGCAATCCAGGGCATCCTCGTCGATTGCTGCAATGCCAATGATTGGGAGATTCCGTTCCAGCAGGTGACAATCCACCGGCGACCAGAGGCGCATTGACCCCACCGCCCTCATCCCTAGGCTGGCCCGTTTTCCATCATGGCAGAGATTCCCAAAGCATACGACCCGCAAAACGTGGAGGACCGGCTGTACGCCGAATGGCTGCAAGACGGCTGTTTCAGGGGAGAACCGAAAGGCGACGCCGCGGCCTACGCCATCATGATCCCCCCTCCGAACGTGACAGGGGTCCTGACCATGGGCCACGTCCTCAACAACACCATCCAGGACATCCTGGTCCGCCGTCACCGACAGCTCGGTCGGGCGACACTCTGGCTTCCGGGAACCGACCATGCCGGAATCGCCACCCAGGCCCGGGTCGAGCGGGCGTTGCGTGCCGAGGGGAAAACCCGGCACGACCTCGGACGCGAAAAGTTCCTCGAAAAGGCCGTCGAATGGCGCGACAAACACGGGGGCATCATCCTCCAGCAGCTGAAGAAGCTGGGTGCCTCCTGCGACTGGGGCCGCACAGTCCACACGTTGGACGAAGACTACAGCCGTGCGGTCGTCACAGCGTTCGTCCTCCTCTATGAGAGGGGCCTGATCTACCGTGGCAAGCGGATGGTCAACTGGTGCCCGGCCAGCCTGACCGCCTTGTCCGACGAAGAGGTCATCATGAAGCCCCAGCAGGCCAAGCTCTATCGCATGCGCTACGATCTGGTGGATGCTCCGGGACAATACCTGGAAATCGCGACCACCCGGCCCGAAACGATCATGGGCGACTCGGGCGTGGCCGTCCACCCGGAGGACGACCGCTACCGGCAATGGATCGGCAAGAAAATCCTCCGCCCTTTTCCTCGGGCCGAAATCCCCATTGTGGCGGACGAGTCCATCGACCGCGAGTTCGGAACAGGGGTCCTGAAGGTCACCCCCGCCCACGACGCCCTCGATTTCGAAATCGGACAGCGGCACGGTCTGGAGGTGATCGATGTCTTCACCCCCGACGGCCATCTGAACGAAAAGGCAGGCGAGCCGTTTATCGGCATGGACCGCTTCGAGGCTCGCGAAGCCACCGTCGCAAAGTTGCGCGAGATGGGTCTCCTGGTCAAAGAAGAGGACTACGAAAACAACGTGGGCTACTCGGAGCGCGCCGATGTTCCCATCGAACCGCGCCTGTCGGAGCAGTGGTTCCTGCGCTACCCCAAGGTCGAGGAAGCCAAAACCGCCGTCCGCGATGGTCTGATCCGTTTCCACCCGGCACGTTGGGAAAAGACCTACCTGCACTGGCTCGACAACATCCGCGACTGGTGCATCAGCCGCCAGCTCTGGTGGGGCCACCGCATCCCCGTCTGGTACTACACGAACGACGACGGCAGCATCGACGAGACGCGCGACTACGTCGTGGCCGTCGACCAACCCGAGCCGGGCATGGTGCAGGACGAAGACGTGCTTGATACGTGGTTCTCATCGTGGCTCTGGCCGTTCGCCACGCTGGGCTGGCCGGAGGAGGACGAGGAGACGCAACAAGACCTCGCCTACTTCTACCC
>CAYVUQ010000168.1:0-4514 GCA_964454915.1 uncultured Puniceicoccaceae bacterium | reverse complement strand
CATTGACTTCGTGAGACGTCTCGAGGATGATGGGCTCCCGGTTTCGATCCGCGAAATGCTCCTCTCCGCCAACGAACGTTCGCCCGAGCAACACGACGTTGTCTTCCGTTTGGCCGGTTTCGAGTTTCGTTCCGAAAACTCCGCACCCCTTTCAGAACCATGACCCGCAAGCGAATCCTTCTCTTCCTCCTCCCGCTGCTGCTATCCGTGGCACATCCCCTCCTGCGTGCGCAGCAGGACGACGCCTTCCTGTTCGTCGATGCCGATGTGGACACCGTTTTCCAGGAAATCGAAAGGCTCACCGGGCGCTCCATCCTCCGCCCGCAGGCACTGCCGAATGTCCGCGTGACCTTTTTGCCCAATCAGCCGCTGAGCGACGAGGAGAAGATCATCGCCCTCGAGAGCTTGCTCAGTCTGAACGGCGTGTCCCTGGTGGAGATGTCCGAAAGGTTTCTCAAGGCGGTTCCGAGCCAGGGGGTGCTTTCGGAAGCGCCCACGCTGATCGTGGGCTCCACGCTCGACCGGAAACCCACCGAAGCGGTCTTCGGCAAGATTTTCCGCCTCGATTTCCTCACTGCCGAAGAAGCGGCCGCCGCCATCCAGCCTCTGCTGGGCGGCACGGGGATCGTGACCCTCCAGCGGGCGAACTGGCTGCTGGTGGCGGACTCCCTGACCAACCTTCAGCGGATCGAGACCCTTCTGGACCAGATCGACCGCAAGCAGGCCGCAAGCGAGACGGTCCGTTTCTTTCAGATTCGCAACATTCCGGCCACCGACTTGCAGTCGAACATCGAGCGGTTGGCCCAGGGTCCTCTCAAACGCTACTTTTCAGGGAACACCGTCATTTCCGCCGTGGAGCGCTCCAACCAACTTGTGGTGGTGGCCCATCCGGACAGCATGGATATGATCGAGGATCTGGTCACGAAGTTCGATGTGGATGTCAAACCGCTGACCTCGAGCAAGGTTTTCTACATCCGCCACGCGGTGGCGGCCGACGTGGCGACCGTCATCCGCGAGTTGATCACCAATCAGCGGGAGAACGAGGACGACGAGGTGCCGGTGGACGGCGAACGACCGGCCGAGGGCTCCCCCGAAGCCCCGGCACCGGCACCGGTGGACATGGGCACCATGCCGCCCGCCGCCGCCCGAACCGCTGCCCGCATGCAGTTCAGCCGTTTCGCCAGTCTCGTCTCGGATGAGCGGAGCAACGCGGTGATCGTGTACGGAACCGAGAGCGACATCGAGCAGATCGGGATTCTTATCGACCAGATCGACATCCTTCTCGCCCAGGTGAGGCTCGAGGTGGTGATCGTGGAGGTCACTCTCGACGAGAGCCAGGTGCGCGGCACGGATGTCTTCGGCATCCAGTACAACACCGAGAACACAACCCCCGAGCGTCGTATCCAGCTGGCCGGCGACGGCGATTCGCAGATTCCCCTCGATATCGGCGCGGCCACCTTTACCGCCTTCGCCCTGCCCGACTTCTCCCTCCAGACCGTCTTCAACGTCGCCCGCGGCAATGGCGACGTGACCGTGCTCTCGGCTCCGACAATCATGACCACCCACAACCGCGAGGCCCGGATCGAGGTCGCCGAGACCCGTCCCATCGTCACCGGGTCGGTCATCAACGACGACGCCAACGCGACCCGCAGCACAGTTGATTTCCGCGACATCGGAATCACGCTGGAGGTCAAGCCGTTGATTGCCGAAACGGGTGTCATCCAGATGGAGATTTCGCAGACCGTGGAGAACATCGTTTCGATCATCTCCGGAACCGACAACCCCGACCTGAACGGTCAACCCATCATCGGCACGCGCGAAGCCGAGTCCTTCGTCAGTGTGCAGGATCAGGAGATCATCGTCCTCGGCGGCCTGCAGGAGCGGCAGCGGACCCTCGGAAAGAACAAACTCGCCATCCTCGGCGACCTGCCGGTGCTGGGCGACTGGCTCTTCACCAGGCGCACCTCCGAGGTCCGCACGCGCGAGTTGCTCATCTTCATCAAGCCCAACGTCATGCTCGCCCCCGCCGAGGCAAACCGGGACGCGGAGAACCGCCTCGATCTGCTCGACGAGCGCGAGTCGGTGAAGAGTTACTTCAAGTTTGGAGAGTTTGATTCGATGCAGATTCCGCGGATCAATCCCGATATTGACGACATCGCTCCCTATGACCCGATGGAGCATTCGCAAAACGGTCCAATGCGTTTGGATTCCGACGCGGATTCCGATGCGGTGGAACCGGACGAGCCCGAAACCACAACGGAGGACTCGGTCGAATGAGGAACGGCCCGTCGTTCTGTCTTTTCCTGGCGGTGTCGGTCTGCGCGGCGGCACCGGGCCCGATCGAGAGCCTGGTGGAGCGTTCGCCCTTTCTCCCCCCCGGATACCAGGCCCGCGTCGAACCGCGGCCCACCGTTCGCCCGGCCCCTCCCGCTCCCTCGGCCGCGAGCCGCCTGGAACTGGTCGGCGTAGCTGCGGTTGACGGCGCGATCCGGGTATCGCTGCGCCGTCGGGGCGAGCAGCGCGGAACCTGGCTCGCCCCCGGCGAAAGTCTTGACGATGTGCGCTATGTTTCCTTCGACCCCGGTACGCGCGAGGCCAGGGTGGAGACCGGAGGTCGTCGCGAGACCATTCCCCTCAAACCCCCGACTGTGAGCCCCATGCCGCCGACCGCGCAGCGAAACACGCCTGCCGCCGCCCAGGCCACCCGCGTGCAGTCTTCAGACGATTCGGAAAAACCGAAAATCCCGGTGCGCCGACGGGTGATCGTCCGCCCGCGTAACTCCGGCCAATGAAGACGGAACCTCCATCCGCAACCAAAACGGTTTCCGAGGAGTCCATTCTCCGGCATTTCGGACTGACCCCGGACGAGGAGTGGTTCGGCTCGGAACGCACCGGAAAAATCCGGTTGCTTGCCAACCGGCTCAATCTTTCCGAAATGGAGGCTTCGCGTCGGCTCGCGTCGGCTGCCAGCCTTCCGTTTGCATCCGAGTTCGACGTGGACGAGGAACGGCTCAAGACCATCCCGGCCCGCCTGTTGCACTCTCTCCAGTTTCTGCCCGTCGATGGGGAGCCCTCGAATGGCCGGGTCCCGGTGGCGGCTGTCTGGCCCTTCGGCGATCTGGAGTGCCGGTGGATCCGCACCACCACGGGATTCTGGCCCGACGTGCGGATTGCCCCCCTCGACAAGGTTACCGACCGTATCACCGACCGCTTCGGCGTCGGCTCGGCCAGCCTCGAAGGACAGGAGTCGTTGACCCTTGAGCAGGAGACTGCGGAGGAGGACGACGAAGACGCTGCCGTGATTCGCTTCGTCAACGAGGTCATCCGGCAGGCTCTCGAATCCCGCGCAACCGACATCCATTTCGAACCCCACCGCGAGAAGCTGGCCATCCGTTACCGCATCGACGGCGAGCTTACGCGGGTCGCCGTTCCCGAGAACCTCCAGTCCTTCCAGGCCGCGATCATCTCCCGGATCAAGATCATGGCCCACCTCAACATCTCCGAGCGACGTCGTCCCCAGGACGGTCGGATCGGGTTCACCTGGGGGCGGGACGAGATCGATATCCGCATCTCCACCTTCCCGACCCTCTACGGGGAGAGTGTGAGCCTGCGCCTTCTCAACCAGAAGAGCCAGGCCTTTACCGTCGATGATCTCGGCCTGCGTTCTTTCGAGCGGACCATCGTGGAGACGGTTTTGCGACGACCCAACGGGATCATCCTCGTGACCGGCCCGACCGGTTCCGGGAAATCCACCTCGCTCAACGCATTTATCCGTTTGGTCCATTCGCCGACCAAGCGTATCATGACCGTGGAAGACCCGATCGAGTACGAGGTTCCCGGGGTCAACCAGACGCAGATCCGCGAGGACCTCGGCCTCACCTTTGCGCGGTCACTCCGGCATATCCTGCGGCAGGACCCCGACATCATCATGGTCGGGGAAATCCGCGACCGCGATACCGCCGAAATCGCCATCCGGGCCTCGCTGACCGGCCACCTCGTGCTCTCAACCCTCCACACGAACGACGCCCCCGGTGCCCTCACCCGGCTGATCGACATGCAGATCGAGCCCTTTCTGATCGCCTCAAGCGTCGAGCTGGTCATCGCCCAAAGGCTGGTGCGCCGCCTGTGTCCGCACTGCGCTGATCGTCGGCCCGCCGCACCCGACGAGATGCTTTCGATGCGCCGTATGCTCGAGCTCCCGCTGGAGGGATTCGAGGACACCGGTATCGCCTTTTCCCATCCGGTCGGTTGCGAATGGTGTCGGGGAATTGGATACCGGGGCCGCGTGGGAGTGTTCGAGATGCTCCAGGTGCAACGGGCGGCCCACGACCTGGTGCTGGAGCGGGCTTCCGCCAAGCGCATCCGCGAAGCCGCTGTCGGCGATGGCATGAAGACACTTCAGGAGAGTGCCTGGGATCTCATCGTGTCCGGCGTCTGCTCTCCCGAGGAGGCGATCCGGCACGTGCGCGTGACCGAAGAGGAGGCATCGGCCTGACGGGATGATTCATGCCGAA
>CAYVUQ010000167.1:0-4523 GCA_964454915.1 uncultured Puniceicoccaceae bacterium | reverse complement strand
GTGGCGACACGGGTGCGATCATTGATTTCGATTCTTTGCGGCTGCCCGTGCAGCAGGTCATGATCGGCTACAGCGACAGCAACAAGGACAGCGGCATCCTCGCCAGCCAGTGGGGACTCCACGAAGCCCAGCGGACCATCACCGGGATCGCCCGCAGACTCGGCTTCCGTATCCGGTTCTTCCACGGTCGGGGTGGGACGATCAGTCGTGGAGCCGGCCCCACCCATCGATTTCTCGAAGCACTTCCACCCGGATCTCTGGGTTTCGATCTGCGGGTCACCGAGCAAGGCGAGACCGTCGCCCAGAAATTTGCCAACCACCTCACTGCCAGCCACAATCTCGATCTTTTGATCGCCGGAGCCTTCTTCCATTCACTTGGCACTTCGCAAAAGGGATCCGCTTCCGGCGATTCGCGGCGGGCCGTCGAACGCCTGGCCGGGGTGAGCGGGTCGGTGTACCGCTCCCTCCTGCGCGAGCCTGATTTTCTGGATTTCTACACGACCGCCACTCCCCTCGACGCCCTCGAGCGCAGCAGCATAGGCTCCCGTCCGGCCCGGCGCACGGGAGCGCGGTCGCTGGAAGACCTGCGGGCCATTCCCTGGGTCTTCTCCTGGTCGCAATCGCGCTTCTTTCTTCCCGGTTGGTACGGGTTCGGATCGGGGATAGAGCAGCTCAAAACCGACGAGATCGAAGCCATCCGGCGCGGCGCACGGGAGTGGCCCTTCCTCCGCTACGTTCTCACCAATATCGAAACGTCGCTCTCCAGCACCGACCACGATATCATGTCGGCATACGCCGATTTGGTTCCTGACCCCCGTATCCGGGAAAGATTCATGGAGATCATCAACACCGAAAGGGAGAAGACCCGCAGCTATCTCGTCGAAATCTTCGGAAGCGAACAGAAGGTGCGTCGCCCGCGTCTCGACAAGACCGTCCGCCCGCGCAACACCGCGCTCGAACCCCTCCACCACCAACAGATCCGGCTTCTGCGCCGCTTGCGGTCGGAATCCCTCGGAGAAGCGGAGGAAAAGGAGCTCACCGGCCACCTTCTCCTCACCATCAACGCGATCTCCTCCGGCCTGCGCACTACGGGCTGAGGAAACGCAATCCGAAATTCTCGATCAATCTGCCCGCGCATCCGAAGCCCATCTGGTTACAGGGATCGACGTTGATCGTGACCGGCAAACGGATGTTCTTCATCGGCTGACATCCTCATGCGAGGGTTAAAATTTGTTGCCCATCCCGGTCCGATCAGGCTTTCTGGAGCTTCCCTTCACATTTCGAAACGCCAAAAAATCCAAAACCATGTCTCTTGACCATGATATCCTTTCCGCGGCTGCTACCCAGGCCCGCGGCCTCGCCATCGACGCGGTCCACGCGTGCAGCTCCGGCCATCTCGGCTTGCCCCTCGGTGCCGCCGAGATGGGTGCCTACCTCTTCAGCGAGGGTTTGAACTTTGACCCCGCATCTCCGCGCTGGCTGAATCGCGACCGTTTCGTCCTCTCCGCCGGGCATGGCAGCATGTTCCTCTACGCCTGGCTGCACTTGAGCGGATACGATCTCCCGCTCGAGGAAATCCGCAACTTCCGGCAGATGGGCAGTATGACCCCCGGCCATCCCGAGTTCGGCCACGCCCCCGGCGTCGAGTGCACCACCGGACCGCTCGGGCAGGGAGTCGGCAACGCTGTCGGATTGGCCGTTTCCGGCAAGATGGCCGCCTCGCGCTACAACACCTCCGAACACAAAATTTTCGACCACCATGTGGTGTGCCTGGCTGGTGACGGCTGCCTGCAGGAGGGCGTGTCCGCTGAGGCCTCGGCCTTCGCCGGTCATTTCGGTCTCGATAATCTTATCCTTCTCTACGACGACAACAGGGTTACCCTCGACGCTATGGCCGCCGAGACCCAGAGCGAGGATACGCGGAAGCGATATGAGGCCTACGGATTCGAAACTTTCGAGGTGGATGCCAATGACATGCAGGCGTTCGCGGATGTCTTCGAAAAGGCCAGGGCGTCCCGCAACGGCCATCCGAAGTTCATCCTCTGCCGCACCCTGATCGGCAAAGGCATCCCTGAGGTTGAGGGAACCGCAAAAGCGCACGGCGAAGGCGGTGCCAAGTTCGCCGAAAGTGCCCGCAAAGGGCTCGGGTTGCCCGAGGAAACGTTCTATGTATCCGACGATGTAAGGAAACACTTCGCGAAACGGGCCGGGGAGAGGGCGAACGCGCACGCCGAATGGGAGCAACTCTTCGCCGCCTGGCAAAAGACCAACCCGGCACTTGCCGCCGAGTTGGAAGCCGCCACTGTCGGCACTTTTCCCCCGGCCTCGGAGCTGATGGGTGCCGTTGAGGAGTTTGACACCGAAAAGGCCGCCGCTACCCGCGCCACCGGAGGAAAAATCCTGAACGCCGTCGCCGCAAAGGTTCCGAACCTGATCTGCGGGAGTGCAGACCTCCACGGATCGACCAAGAACTACCTCGACGGTCTCGGCGATTTCACCGCCGAGAACCCGGGAGGACGCAATATCCGCTTCGGCATTCGCGAACACGCGATGGGTGCCATTGTCAACGGTCTCGCTTACGACGGAATTCTCCTCGGAAGCGGGGCGACCTTCGCAACTTTTGCCGACTACATGCGCCCCTCCGTCCGGCTCGCCGCCCTGTCGCACCTTCACAACTTCCACGTCTGGACCCACGACAGTATCGGGGTGGGGGAAGACGGCCCAACCCACCAGCCGGTGGAAATCGTGGCCGCTCTGCGGGCCATCCCAAATCTCGATGTCATCCGTCCGGCCGACGCCGAAGAAGCCGTTGGAGCCGTCGTCTCCGCCGTTCTCCGCAAAGACGGTCCGACCGGGCTGATTTTCACCCGCCAGAATGTTCCGGCCCTGGCCGTGGATACTGAGACCAAGCGCGAGGGAACCCTCCGCGGTGCCTACGTTGCGAAGAAGGAAGCGGGAGCACTCGAGACCATCGTCATGGCCTCCGGCAGCGAGGTGCAGCATGCCCTGGCGGCGGCTGACCAGCTCGGTGACGGCGTTCGGGTCGTTTCCATGCCTTCCATGGAGATATTCGAACGGCAGGAAGAGTCCTACCGCGAGGATGTTCTTCCCGCCTCATGTCGCCGTCGGGTCGCAATCGAAGCTGGTGTCTCCCAACCGTGGTTCAAGTATGTGGGTCTCGACGGCAAGGTCGTCGGCATTGACCGATTCGGCATCAGTGCTCCCGGTTCGGAAGTGATGGAAAAGCTCGGGATGACCGCGGAGAGTGTCGTCGAAGCCGTTCGGGCGTTGTAAATCGGAGTTTCCGGGAAGAAGCCCCGGACGCCAAGCCTCGGCCCTGTGATGTCGCCCTCTCTCGTCATTCTCGCCGCCGGAATGGGCAGCCGCTACGGCGGGTTGAAACAGATCGACCCGATGGGTCCCGGCGGCGAAACCATGCTCGATTACGCGGTGCGCGATGCGGCACAAGCCGGATTCGGTGCCGTCGTCTTCGTCATTCGCCGGGATTTTGAAGACGACTTCCGCCGTCTGGTCGAACCCCGGGTGCCGTCGGGATTGGCCGCTTCCTTTGTCTTCCAGGAACTCGGAGACCTTCCCGAGCCTTACCGGCCACCGGAGGATCGCTCCAGGCCGTGGGGCACCGCCCATGCCGTCCGATCCGCCCGCTACGCCGTGGAAGGGCCTTTCGCGGTGATCAATGCCGACGACTACTACGGTCCCGAGGCCTACCGGGTAATCGCCGGCTGGCTTAGAGACCAGGACGACACCCGACCCGCCACCGCCTTGGTCGCATACCGGCTCGACCGGACATTGTCCGAACACGGCACGGTCAACCGGGGTGTCTGCATGGTCGAGGCAGGCCTGCTGCGCGGCATCACCGAACGGGAAGGCTTGGCCCGCCGCTCGGATGGATGGATTGTTGCCAATTCGCCCGTTGCGCCGCGGCCATCTTCCGTAGGGCCGGACCTTGCGTCCGCGCCGCGGTTCACAGGAGAAGAACCCGTCTCCATGAATTTCTGGGGCTTCACTTCCGCTGTCTTCCCTTTATTGGAGGAATCGTTCCAACGCTTTCTTGCGGCCCGTTTCCATGAGCCCAAGTCCGAATGCTATCTCCCATCGGTGGTGGACGAGTGGATCGCTGCAGGACTCCTCCAGTGCCCGGTCCTCCGCACCGACAGCCCGTGGTTTGGCGTGACCTACCCGGAGGACAAGGAACACGTCGTAGCCTGTCTGCGGGAATTGGAGAAGGCGTAGAGCCCCAGTGCACAGCGTCTAGTCAAAATCAAACGCTGCTCACGCTCATTCCCCGCCCGTCCCGTAGGGATGCGCCCGGAATCGAAGTTCGCGGCGTTGCAGGCTTCCGCGGGTATCCCTATACGCATCCGAAGCCTCCGCCTTCCACCTACGCCAAGGCTTCAGAGGACAATTCCGAACTGCACCATAACTGTCAAATCAACTCAAATTCGGTACTACTCAAACAGGTCCTTCCGCAGATTCCCCAAACAGTGCAGACCGTCCCAGGG
>CAYVUQ010000166.1:3055-4534 GCA_964454915.1 uncultured Puniceicoccaceae bacterium | reverse complement strand
GCCTTGAGTGCATCGAGTCCGTACATCAGTGCCGGGCCTCCGCCCATCATTGTTGCGACGGAAATGGTTTCACGAATCTCGTCCGCAGAAGCTCCCTGCTTAAGGGCGGCATCCACATGGAGACCGATGCAACGCTGGCAGTGGGTGCTGATGCCGATGGCCAGTGCCATCAGCTCCTTGGTCTTGCCGTCCAGTGCTTTTGGCTGCACCGCCGCGTGATGGAGGCCCTGGAAGGCCTTCATCAGGTCCGGCTGGCTTTTGCCAAGAGCCTGCATCAGGGAGCGGCTTTCGTTGTTCAGGGAGCGATAATCGGATTCGTTGCTCATAGGGAGATGTCTGTCCAATCCATGGGCAGGTGGCAATACCGCACTCCACCGAATCTTGCCGCGAAGCCCGGTATCTCCTGACGTGGTATCACTTCCCGTTCCGGGAAACCGACGCTTTCCTCGCCTTGCGCTTCCGTGTGTGAGTCCGCGCCGCCGGGCGAGACGGCGTTTCCGATCCGTTGGGCGAAGACGAGATGCCGTCCGCATCGTCCTCGCTACGGGTTCCGGTCAGAAGCTGTACAAACTTCTTCATGGCTGGCGTCAGCACGCGCCCCTTGCGATGGATGATGGCGATGGGCCGGGAAAATTCTTTCTTTTTGAAAGGAACTTCGCGGATGAGGCCGTTGCGCACTTCCTGGGCGATCGTCATGGCCGGGAGGATTGCGAAGCCGGCATTGATTTCCACAGCCCGTTTTACCGTTTCGATGTTGTCGAACTCCATCTTCGGCTCCACGGAGACCTTGGCCGCCCGGAAAATCTCGTCCGTCGCCTTGCGTGTGGGGATGTCCTTGTCGAATCCGACGAAATCGTATCCGGCCAATTCCTTGACCGTTACCGATTCAGCTTCGGCCAGCGGATGGGTGACGCTCACTGCAACCACCAGGTGGTCGTTCTTGAACGGAACGATCTCCAACTGGCGGTTTTTGACCGGAAAGGCCACTACGCCCAGATCGACGGCATTGTGGAGCACGTCTTCGTACACATGGTTGGAGCGACGGTACTCCACGTGCACGTTGACGGATGGGTATTCCTGCATGAAGTCCTTGAGATAACGCGGCAGCTCATGCAGTCCCACGCTGTAGATTGTCGCCAGTTTGATGTTGCCCGAGATGATCTTGCGCATCTCCTGAATCTCGCAGTCCAGCCGTTCGTAAAGGTGGAGGATTTCCTTGGAGGATTCATACAGGCGGCGCCCCTCCTGGGTCAGGCGGAACTGTTTTTGGCTGCGGTCCACGATCAGGGCGTTGAAATGCCTCTCCATCGAACGCAGTTGCTGGCTGACGGCAGATTGGGTGATGCCGTTGAGTTTGGCCGCGCGCGAAAAACTTTCGCTCTCGACGAGATCGGAGAATATCTTGAAGTTTTCGATGTGCATGGGAGTCGCAGGTTTTTCAGGCCATGGGGGTAACGGGAGTTTTACTCTGAAAAAGTG
>CAYVUQ010000166.1:0-3045 GCA_964454915.1 uncultured Puniceicoccaceae bacterium | reverse complement strand
TGCAACTAATAGTAAGGGAAATTTATGATAAGTTACAATGAGTTTTTTGAGAATTTTTCTCAGGTTCGTGAACGCGTTGCCGAGGCCGCCCGCTCCTCGGGAAGGGAGGCCGAAGAGGTGGAGATTCTGCCGGTCACCAAGACCCATCCGGTGCAGGCAGTGGACTTCGTGCGGAGGGCGGGCATTTCGCGGCTTGGCGAGAACCGTGTGCAGGAGGCGGCGCGGAAGCGCGGCGAGAGGCCGACCGACCAGGGGGAGCCGCTTTGGGACCTGATTGGCCACCTCCAATCCAACAAGGCGGCACAGGCACTCCGGGTCTTCGACCGTATCCAGTCCGTGGATTCCTGGAAGCTGGCCGACCGGCTGGAACGTCTGGCCGCGGAGGCGGGTCGAAGGTTGCCCTGTCTGATTCAGGTCAACACGGCGGCGGATCCCGGCAAGTTCGGATTCTCGCCTTCAGGAATTCTGGCGGAAGCCGGGAAGCTGGCCACCTTTGAGCACCTCGTAGTCGAGGGGCTCATGACGATCGGTCCGCTGGGAGGAGGACGTGATGCGGCGCGGTGGGCATTTGCCGCCCTGCGCGAGCTGGCGGAGAAACTGCGTCCAGAGACAGGCCTGGCACTGGACGAGCTGTCAATGGGCATGAGTGGCGACATCGAAGAGGCCGTGGCGGAGGGATCGACCCTGGTTCGCGTCGGCTCGGCTCTTTTCGGTGCGAGAGTTGCGACTGACAAGGCGGGATGATTCCGCTTTCAAGCCTCCGATCATCAACGATTGGGGCAACCCCGGTAACCTTGCCGAAAGATGGAAGGTTGCCAGGGTATGCCACCCGCCAGGGGGCGTGAGCCTGTATGGCGGTTTACTCGTCGTCGTCCCCGCCTTCGGCTTCCGCCATGGCAGCCTTGCGGCTGAGTTTCACCCGGCCCTTGTCATCAATGCCGATGCACTTGACCATGAGCTCGTCGCCCAGCTTGCAGACGTCTTCGGTCTTTTTGACGCGGAAGTCCGCCAGCTCGGAGATATGGCAGAGCCCTTCCTTGCCGGGAAGGCATTCCACGAAAGCACCGAACTCTTTGACGCCCCGAACGATGCCCCGGTAGATACGGCCCACTTCGATTTCGGCCGTGCAGAGGTCGATCTCTTCGATGGCACGCTGGAGGGCATCGCGGCCCGCTGCGAAAACCATCAGGTTTCCACTGTTGTCCTCATTGATGTCGATCTGGGCACCGGTCAGTTCCTGTATCCGGCGGATGTTCTTTCCGCCCGGGCCGATCAGGGCACCGATTTTGTCCGGGTGGATCGACATCTGGTGGATACGTGGCGCGTTCGGGTTGACGTCCTTTCGCGGTTCGGCGAGGGCTTCTCCCATCTTGTCGAGAATCTTCAGGCGGGCCGCCGTGGCTGCGGCAATGGCTTCGGATGCGATGTCGAAGGGGAGGCCCTGGATTTTGAGGTCCAGTTGGAAACCGGTGATCCCGTCGCGGGTGCCGGCGATCTTGAAATCCATGTCCCCGAAGTGGTCTTCCGCACCGATGATATCCGTGAGAACCTCGTATTTGGCGATGGCACCGCCCTCGGCGAACTCGGTGACCAATCCAGCGGAAATCCCCGCTACCATGCCGGAAATCGGCACCCCGGCGTCCATGAGCGAGAGGCAGCCTCCGCAGATACTCGCCATTGAGGTGGAGCCGTTCGATCCCATGATCTCGGAGACGACCCGGATCGAGTAGGGGAACTCTTCCTCGGTCGGGATGACCGGCAGCAGGGAGCGCTCGGCGAGGGCACCGTGGCCGATCTCCCGGCGGCCAGTGAAGCCGAAGCGACCGGTTTCCCCGACGGAGTAGGGCGGGAAATTGTAGTGCAGGTAGAACGACTTGGATTTGGGTCCGCCGGTCAGCGAGTCGAGTTCCTGGGCGTCCTTGCTGGTGCCGAGTGTGGTGTACACGAGTGCCTGGGTTTCGCCGCGGTTGAACACGGCGGTTCCATGGACCTTGGGAAGGACGCCGGTTTCGGCACTGATCTCGCGGAGATCGCCGGGGCTGCGTCCGTCCGCGCGCTTTCCCTTGTCGAGAATGTTGGAGCGGTACACTTCTTCCTGGAGGACCTCGAAGGACATGCTGATCTGGTCGGCGTCGAATTCTTCCTCGCCCACCTTTTCCTTCACCGCCTCGGCGACCTCGTCCTTGATCTTGTCCACCGCCGCACCGCGGGACTGCTTGTCTCCGATGAAGATAGCTTCCTCGAGCCGGTCGCCGGTCAGTTCGCGGCAGAGGGTCAGAATTTCGGGCTTGGGCACATACAGATCGAACTCGGCCTTGGCTTTGGCGACCATCCCGGCCAGTTTGTTCTGGGCCGCGATGATTGGCTGAATCTGCTCCTGGCCGAAGCGGAGTGCTTCCTCGAAGCGCTCGGTGGAGATGAAGTCGGCACTCCCCTCAATCATCATCATCTCCTTTTCGTTGCCGACATAGATGAGGTCAAGGGTGGAGTCGAACATCTGTTCATGGTTGGGGTTGGCGACGAACTGGCCGTCGATTTCCCCGACCCGGACGCATCCGACCGGCCCGTTCCACGGGATGTCGGAGACCATCAGCGCGGCCGAGGCTGCATTGACCATTAAGATGTCGGGTTCGTTGACCCCGTCGATGGAAAGAGCCATGCCGATCACCTGGACCTCATTCATGAAACCCTTCGGGAAGAGTGGACGCAGTGGACGGTCGCAGAGCCGGGAGGTCAGAATCTCCTTTTCGGTCGGTCGGGCTTCCCGCTTGAAGAATCCGCCCGGGAAGCGACCGGCGGCGGCGAATTTCTCGCGGTAATCGACGGTCAGGGGGAAGAAGTCCTGACCCGGGCGCAGGCTTCTGGCAGCGCAGGCACTGGCGAAGAGCGTGGTCTCGCCCAGGGTGATGGTGACGGAACCGTTCGCGAGGTTCGCGAGGCTGCCAGTTCCAATTTCGAGGCCGAGTTCTTCGACCTTGACGGTGTGTTTCTGTTCCATGTGTCTTTCGGTGCTGGGTGGGGGGTGGGGTGCGGGGCGGAGGTGCC
>CAYVUQ010000165.1:0-4585 GCA_964454915.1 uncultured Puniceicoccaceae bacterium | reverse complement strand
CTCGGACTCTGGGATGAGACAAGTCGGAGTCACCACTTTGGCCACAGCGTAGGCGGTGGCATGGGCGGGATGCGCATGACAACAGGCCCTCGCCTTCGGCTGGCGTTTCATGATCCCGATGTGGGTAAAGACATGGCCGCTGCACTTGAACCGTCCGGCGAGTTGCTTCCCCTCGAAATCGACGAGCCCGATCTGCTCGGGAGACATGAACCCTTTCGAGACCATCCCGGGGGCGCACAGGAGCAGGCCGTCCCCGACCCGAACGCTCAGGTTTCCGCTGTTTCCGTCGCAGTATCCGCGCTCCCACATACGGCGACCGACCGCACACATCCTCCGCTTCAACTCCTCGATAGCGGGAGAGCGGAAAAACGCCTCGATCCCGGAGGGCGTTTTCGGGTCCGCACCCTGGGTCCAGCGGAATTGTGGATCAACCGCTTCGACCGGGACGGGCTCGGATTCGGGGGGTTTGGCCCCCGCTCCCGGCGACCGCAGCGACCGGAGATAGTCGCGGGCTCCGGGGGTCAGAATCCCGTTCGCCGAGCTGATGGAGGCCGGGTCCGTTCCGGCCGCCACCATTTCCTCGACCTCTTTTTGGGTGAGAAGCTTTTTCATGAATCCGTCTCCTTGTCCAGGACCTCGACTGAATCGAGGATACAGCAGTCGTAGGCGTCAACCGGCACCGGACGGTCGAAGGGCCGCATGGCCTCGCCACCCTCGGTGAATCCGATCAAATCCCCGTATCCGGCCCCCATATCGTCGAACACGACCGGGCTGGCATGGGGCGATACACGCACCTCTTCCGGAGTCTCGGCTTCCGTCCGCCCCAGGGGGGACACCAGCAACCATCGTCCGGTGGGCAATTCGTCCACTTTCTGGCTCAGGACCACACGTCCGATCACACGTCCGACCCGCATCAGGCTTTCTCCTCCCCGTCGATGATGCCGAGAACCACGTCCCTCAGGGGCGTGCGCGGATTCCCGGTGCGCTCGCTGGCGGCGTCTCCGTCGGTGCTCACAAAGACTCTCTGCCCGACTCCGGCACCGTTCCAATCGGCGGCCAGAAACACTTTCCCATTGCCCCGCCCCTCCGGGTCCAACCCCTCACAAAGCGCGAGCCGCACACCCTTGAGCGAAGAGTGGCGGACCGTGCTGTGTCCGAAGCCGATGACCCGTGCGTCTTGCATCTGCGGAATCAACCGACATTGAGCGCGTCCACGAGGACGCACCGCCGCTTGCGGGTAAAGGTTTGCGGGGTGGTGATGCCCTCCCCTGTGGTGGTGGCGATGGAGAAACTGATGTAGCCCTCTCCGCCCAGACCGAGGCCGGCGACACAGGGTCCGTTTTTCACGAAGACGGTGCTTTCGAGGGCCTGGCCCATCCGGGTCATGTGACCGACATGCATGGTGTGGATCATGGCGGAATGGCGGTACCCGTGTTCCGATTCCCTGGCCAGCCGGATGGCTGTCTCCATGTCTGGAACACGGATCAGCGGAACCATCGGCATCATCTGCTCTTCCTGGACGAAAAGATGGGAGGCATCGGTTTCGGCGAAAAGCAGTTCCGTGCCTGCGGGGACGCGCGCGCCGCAGCGCGAGGCGAGAATCTCGGGGCTCGCACCGACCAGATCGCGATTGAGCACGGCGTGGGAACAGCCGCCAGCGTCCGTGGAATCGGTGAAGGCCTCGCCGGTGAGGACTTCGAGCTGTTTTGGCGAAAGTCGGTGCGCTCCCGCCCGTTCAAAGGATGCCGCAAAAGCATCGAAGACCTCCTCCAGCACAAAGACCTGCTTCTCGCCGATGCACAAAAGATTGTTGTCATAGGCAGCCCCCATGACGATGTCCCGGGCGGCCTTGTCCAAATCCGCACAGACATCGACGACCACCGGTGGGTTGCCCGGGCCCGCGCAGATCGCGCGCTTGCCACTCGCCATGGCGGCCTTGACGACTCCCGGCCCGCCCGTCACGCAGAGAAGATCGACTCCTTCGGACTTGCAGAGGGAATTGAAGGACTCGAGGGTGGGAGTTTCGATGATCGTGATCAAATTGGAGATTCCGATCTCGCGTTCGATTTCCCGATTGAAGGCATCGACGGCGATGGCGGCGCACTTCGCCCCACCCGGGTGGGCGTTCACCACCACGGCATTTCCGGCGGCGACCATGTTGATCACGTTTCCGGCCAGAGTCGGAATCGAATGAGTGACGGGGGTGATGGCGGCGATGACGCCGAAGGGCGAGTTCTCCTCCATCGAGATACCGTGGTCGCCACTCATGCCGTAGGGCTTGAGCCATTCGACACCCGGCACGGTGCCCAGAGCGTGCAGCTTTTCGATTTTGTGGTCCAAACGACCAATGCCCGTCTCCTCCAGCTCGATCCGCCCCCATTCATCCGCCCTGGCGGCGCACATCTTCTTAACCAATTCCACGACACGACCGCGACCTTCGAAGCCCTTTCCGCGGAGCTGGTCGAAGCCATCGCGGGCTGCGGCGACCGCTGCTTCGGCGTCGTCGAAAACTCCGTAGCGTTTGTCGGCGGGTGCACCCCCTGTCGCGGGCCTGGCCGCCGGAGCGGGACAGGGAGCACCGGCTTTCGCTTCGGTGCCGGTCGGCGCGACTGAGCGGGGAGAACCGCCCATCTTTTCCAACACCTCGGCTACGATTTCTTCAATAGCTCTCGAATCCATGGATCACTTGCGTTTGGTTGTGGTTGGTGCCTGACCGCCGGGAAAAACGTTTTGTCCCTCGATCTGCACGGAATCGACGATCCCGATCACTGCGGCATCGACAGGCAGGGACTTCAAGCCCTCGCCCTGGCGGGCCGAACTCCCCTGGGCGAAGAGCACCATCTCTCCGGTTCCGGCACCGATGGGGTCCACCGCCACAATGGTGTTGGCACCCGCCTTGAGCCCCTCACCACCTTCCTCGGCGGCAAGCATGGGCCTCAATAGCAGAAGCCGTCGGCCGCGCAGACCGTCTTCCTTTTTCGAAGAGACGACCTGCCCGATCACCCGTGCGAGATACATGGGCCGGAATCAGCCTGCTTTGCGGGCCGAACCGCCGCTCTTGGGAGCGGAGGGAACGATCTTCACCGTTTCCTGCTGCGGACGGGCGATGACGTGGGCACTGACGACCTCGCCGATCTGGTTCGCGGCTTCCGCCCCGGCGTCCAGCGCGGCTTTCACGGCGGCTACGTCGCCGGTCACCGTGGCGGAGACCAGAGCACTCCCGACACCCTTCATGGGGCCGGCGAGCTCGACATCCGCCGCTTTCAGCATGGCGTCGGTTCCGTAGATGAGAGGGACGAGGCCCTTGGTTTCGAGTAGTCCGATGGATGGTTGTGACATGTTTGCCTTGGTTGCTGTTGAAAAAAATCAGGTTCTGAAATTGTCGATGAACCGTTTGGTCTCACGGGCGATGACCCGCTCTTCGTCGGCGGGGATCACCCACACTTCGGTTCCCGACTCGTCGGCGGAAATGCGGCGTTCGTCTTCTCCCGTCTCGTTCCGCTCCGCGTCGAGGACGATACCGAGACTCTCGAGCCCGGAGAGGATCCTGGAGCGCAGCCACGGATTGTTTTCGCCGATCCCGGCGGTAAAGACGATGCGGTCGGCACCGGCCATGGAGAAGAAGTAGGAGCCGATCCAATCGCGGACCGAGCCGCAGAGACAGTCCAGGGCGAGCCCGGAGCGGTCGTCGCCGTCGCGAGCTGCTTTGGCGATGTCGCGCAGGTCGTTGCCCGCGCCGCTCAGGCCGAGAAGTCCCGATTCCTTGTTGAGCACACGCTCGGCCTCCTCGATCGAAAGACCGAGCCTTCGAGTGACGAGGGGAACCGCCATGGAGTCCAAATCCCCCACCCGGTTATTCTGGGGCACCCCGCTCTGCGGACTCATGCCCATGCTGCAACCCTGGGCGATGCCGTCCACCATTGCGGTCACCGAGCTGCTTCCGCCCAGATGACAGGAGATCACCCTGAACCGGTGCCGTCCGCTTTCCGCAGGACCGTGCACGTAGAGGTTGCGGACGGACTCCGCCAAGTCCTCGTATCCGGCCAGCTCGGCGGTTCTCTCGGCGATGAACTTGTGGCTCGCACCGTGGAAACCATTGCGGACCACTCCGGCTTCGGCCCAGGATTCGGGGACGGCGTAACGTTTGCGCCAGGCAGGCATCCACTGGTAGAATGCGGTCTCGAACAAGGCCACGAGGCGGGCCGAGGGGAGCTTTTCGCGGAAGCGCCGGATTCCCGACGCATAGGCGGGGTTGTGGGCGGGAGCGAGGTCCGCGTTTTCTTCCAGTGCCCGCAGGCAGGCATCGTCGGCCGCCACGCAGCCGGAAAGCCGCCCTCCCAGAACGGTCTTGAAACCGACCCCGGCGATCTCCTCCCGCGACTTGACCGCGCCGTCGGCCTCGAGCCGGGCCAGCGCGTCGTCGATGGCTTCCCCATGGTCGGTCACCCGTTCGTAGCCGCCCCGTGCGAGCAGGCGCGGCGGATCGTCCTCCATCGCGTAGAGCGAATATTTGAAGGACGTCGAGCCGAGATTGGCGACGAATACGGTCATCGGTGGAAGCGGGAAGGCATCCCGGAACGGGACG
>CAYVUQ010000164.1:0-4603 GCA_964454915.1 uncultured Puniceicoccaceae bacterium | reverse complement strand
GGCTGGAAAAGCCTCACGATCTCGTGCTCTTTTCCTTCCACGGCATCCCCGAGCGCCATCTCCGCAAGACTGATCCCTCCCACGCGCACTGCCTCGCCGACGGAGATTGCTGCGACAAGTGCCACCCTGCCCATGCCACCTGCTACCGCCACCAGTGCTTCACGACCGCACGGCTCGCCGCAGAGCGCTTTGGGCTGGCACCGGACCAATTCCGGATTTCCTTCCAATCGCGGCTGGGGCGCGATCCCTGGCTGACTCCCTACACCGACAAAACTCTGGAGGCACTGCCTTCCGAGGGAATCAAGAAGTTGCTGGTAATCTGTCCGGCCTTCGTCACCGACTGCCTGGAGACGCTCGAAGAAATCGCCATGCAGGGCCGCGAGAGCTTTATGGGGGCCGGTGGCGAGGGGTATGAACAGATTCCCTGCCTGAATGAGCATCCTGACTGGGTGAACGCCCTCCGCAACCGGATCGACAGGTGGCGGAAGACCACCGACTGAACCCCGTGGCCGACCCTGACCGATTCTTTCTATGGCTGGCCACTGCGGTTTATGCAGCGGCGGTGGTGAACAGTGCCGTGCGTCTTTTCGGCGGGCGTGAACGCTCGAGTTCATTGAACTACGGCATCCTTCTGACCGGCTTTCTTTTTCAGACGGCAGGACTCTATCTGCGCGGTATGCAACTCGGTGCATGTCCGTTGGGAAACACTCTTGAGATCGTCCAATTTGTCCTTTGGTCAACGGTTTTCCTCTATCTGGTGGTGGGTCCCGTTTTCCGAGTGCATCTGCTTGGATCGACCACGGCGGCACTTGTGTCGCTGGCCAGTCTGGCCACACTGCTCGTCCCCGCATGGGACCGCCCCCACGGGCGGGCTCTCTTTGGCGGGGACCCCATCATCGAGTTCCACGCGGCTGTCTCCGTATTCGGATATGGAATCTTCGGCCTTCTGGCGACCACCTCTCTTCTCTACCTGCTTCAGTATCTGGCCCTGGAGAGAAAATGGCGCTCGCTGATCTTCAATATGCTCCCTTCCATCGTGAAGTTGGACGGTCTGGCCGGTCGCCTTCTGGGGGCGGGTCTGATGGTCCTTACCCTCGCCTTCGTTTCGGGCATCATGGTCTGGTTCGATGGCGCGTGGGAGCAGATGCATCTGAAGCTTCTGGCCGTAGGCCTTTTGTGGTTCATCTACGTGGCAGCGTGGATTCTCCGCCTGAGCGGACGCCTCTCTCCCCGGTGGTCCTCCGTACTCTTCATTCTCCTCTTCGCCCTGGCCATCCTCAGCCTCTGGCCAGTCAAAGGTGCTCGAGATTCTTCTGCTCCGACTTTGCCATCTGCTGATATCCGAAGCCCGCTCCTGCCCGCCGACGAACACCCCGCGGGCCCGGCCCAAACGAACGAAGAGTCCGCCACCCAACAATGAGCCTGCCCCAGAGACTTCTAGTCATCGGGATATCTCATCATCGGGCCCCGTTGCACGTCCGGGAACTATTCTCTCTGTCGAAGGAGAAAAAAGACGCACTGGGCGCTGAGCTGGCGGCGCGACCGGAGATCGCCGAAGTGGTCCTGCTGGCGACATGCAACCGGCTGGAGGCCTACCTTGCCCTCAACGGAGAGGCAGATCGGAACGCCCTCCTTGAGGCCATAGCCCGGGCCACCGGCCAGTCCACCACGCTCCCTGGAGACCTCCACTACGTTTATGGGAACAACGACATGATCGTCCATCTGTTCTCAGTGGCGACCGGACTCGACTCGCAGATGGTGGGTGAGACGGAGATTCTCGGCCAGGTCAAGGTGGCCTATCAATCCGCTCGGGAAAACGGCTGGTGCGGACGGGTCCTGGGTCCCTTGTTCGAGCGTTCCTTCCAGGCGGCTAAATGGGCACGCACCCATACCGGCATCGGGCAAGGGCACACGACGGTGGGCAACGTCGTGGTCGATCTGGTGCAACGTGTTTTCGGCGAGGTCGGCGACCGGAGAATCCTCCTGATCGGCAGCGGGGAAGTCGCTGAACGGACGGCCCAGAGCCTCCACAGCCGGAAAGCGCGCGACATCACCGTCACCGGCCGGTCCTTCGAAAATGCGCAGAAACTGGCCCGCGCGTTCCAGGCGGCCGCGTTGCCCTACGAGAGCGTCCGGGAGAACCTGCATCTTTTCGACGTGGTGATCTGTTCCACCGCAGCCCCCGGAGCGATCCTGACGACCGAATTGCTCCGTGAAACCACCAGAAAACGCCGCTTCCGCCCGATCCTGCTCGTCGATGTGGCCGTTCCCCGCGATGTCGAGCCGTCCGCCGGACAGATCGACCAGGTCTTTCTCTACAACTTCGACGACCTGGCCGCGATTGCCAATGAAAACCTGCGCAAACGCCAGGAAGAGGTCGGAGAATGCCTCGCCGAACTCAAGCGCCGGGCCTGGAGGGTCTGGCTGAAATCCCTGCGGTTGTGACGGTTTTTCTCCGAAACCGGCCTTTCTTTTCACTTGGGAACGGAAAAGGCTTCAGGCATTCTCCTGAATCTCTCGACAACTTCCACCCACCAAATCAAATCACCCGATGGCCACGAAGAAAACCACCCGCAAAACCACCCGAAAGACTCCATCAGCCGGCGAATCCTCCGCTCCGGTGACGGCAGCGGAGATCAAGGAGTCCATCCTCTCCCACCTCGAGAAGACACTTGCGCGGGACACTGAAACAGCCACGCGCCGCGACTGGTGGATCGCCACCTCCAAGGCGGTACAGGACCGTATCCTCAACCGCTTCATTGAGACCATGGAGGTCCACAACAACGAGAACGTCCGCCGACTCTACTACCTGAGCCTCGAGTACCTCATGGGGAGACTGTTCCGCAACAACATCTTTAACGCGGGCCTCTTCGAACAGGTGTCCGCAGCCCTGCGCGATCTGGGGTTGGAACTCGACGAGCTGGCCTCGGAGGAAAACGACATGGGCCTGGGCAACGGCGGGCTGGGGCGACTGGCCGCCTGCTTCCTCGACTCGCTCGCCACCCTGGATCTTCCGGCGATCGGCTATGGCATCCACTACGAATTCGGTCTGTTCCGTCAGGAGTTTGAAAACGGGCATCAGGTCGAGCGACCCGACAATTGGGAGCGCTTCGGAAATCCATGGGAAATCATACGCCCCGAATACCTTCAAACCGTCCGCCTGTACGGTCGCGTCGAGGAGCGTGTTGATGAAAAGGGCGACTTCAAACCGGCGTGGGTCGATACCCGCACGGTCAACGGCATCCCCTACGACATTCCCATCTGCGGCTACGGCACCAGAACCGTAAACTTCCTCCGGCTCTGGGAATCAAAAGCCTCTGAGGAGTTTGATTTTCAGGTTTTCAACCGGGGCGGCTACGTCGAGGCCGTGCACGACAAGGCGGTCGGTGAAACCATCTCCAAGGTGCTCTATCCCAACGACGCGACCGAGAGCGGCAAGGAGCTCCGCCTGGTGCAGCAATACTTCTTTGTTTGCTGCTCCCTGCACGACATCATCCGACGCTACCACAAGCAGGAAACCGGATGGGACGCCTTTCCGGAAAAGGTGGCCATCCAGCTCAACGACACGCATCCGGCCGTGGCCACCGCCGAACTCATGCGCATCCTCGTGGACGAGCACGAGCTTCCATGGGACAAGGCCTGGGACATCACCCGCCGCACGTTCGCCTACACCAACCACACCCTCCTGCCGGAGGCTCTCGAAAAGTGGAGTGTGCCGCTCTTCGAGCGGGTGCTTCCGCGTCACCTCCAGATCATCTTCGAGATCAACCGCCGCTTTCTGGAAGAGGAGGTCGAGGCGATGTGGCCGGGCGACGACTCCAGGAAACGCTCACTCTCGCTGATCGAGGAGGGCGATCCGCCCATGATCCGCATGGCTTATCTCTCTGTGGTTGCCAGCCACGCCGTCAACGGGGTAGCCGCCCTGCACACCCAACTCCTGCGCAGCAACCTGTTCCACGATTTCGACGAATTGTATCCCGGAAAATTCCAGAACAAGACCAACGGGATCACCCCCCGCCGCTGGCTTCTCGCGTGCAACCCGGAACTCTCCGGTCTGGTCACCTCCATGATCGGAGGCGGGTGGACCAACCGCCTGGAGCAATTGCGGGAACTGGAACCGCTCGTGGACGACGAGTCTTTCCGCCGGGACTACCTCGCGGTAAAGCACGCCAAAAAGGAGCAGCTGGCCGAATTCGTGGAGCGCAACCTCGGCATCGCGGTCGATCCGGCCGCCCTCTTCGACTGCCAGGTGAAGCGGCTGCACGAATACAAACGACAGCACCTGAACCTCCTCCATATCCTGACGCTTTACCACCGCATCCTCCACGATCCGGACTTCGACATGGTCCCGCGTGTGTTCGTTTTCGCCGCCAAAGCGGCACCTGGCTACCACCTGGCGAAGAACATCATCCGGGCCATCAACAAGGTCGGCGAGAAAATCAACCACGACCCACGCGTGGAGGGCCGCATCAAGGTGGCTTTCCTGCCGAACTACGGGGTGACCCTCGCCGAGAAGATCATCCCCGCCGCCGACCTTTCGGAGCAGATTTCCACCGCCGGCAAGGAGGCCTCGGGAACCGGAAACATGAAGTTCGCCCTCAAC
>CAYVUQ010000163.1:0-4613 GCA_964454915.1 uncultured Puniceicoccaceae bacterium | reverse complement strand
GGATACGGAGAACCGGAAGCAATGTGGTCCGCATGGTCCCCTGCGGAAATCGCGCCCAAGTCATATCGAAAACTCCACAAGAGCTACGGAACTGCCTGTCCTGCGGTGCGCACACGACCCTCATGGTCTGGGCAGATTTGGACGACGACAAGGCAAACGGTGATGCTCTGAAAAACGATTTCCGGGAAGAATGCCAGCGATGCGGACTCACCACGGAAGAGTTTGACAAGATTGTTTTCGCGTTTCCAAAGGATCGACTGGAGAACTGGATCGAGTTTCTCTTGTACGGGTCTTGGGATGAAGATAAGGAAGCACCTCGCATCAAGGACAACACCCTGGTTCGCAAAGCCGCTGGGGTTCTCGCTGATCGATGCCGACAACAAGATGCCTCAACTGATCTTCCGCCGTCACTGGAATGGTCCTGCATAAACTGGCGTTCGTTAAGCCGCAGGATGGGAGGGTAGTGTGTTCGATTTGCTTGCAACGTTTCCCAACTATGGATGCCGCCGATTCTCACAATCTCCCCTTTCGGATCAAAGTTTGGCCTGACGGGCAAACTCCCCGCTCCTCGCCCGAGGACGGCGATTTGCCCCGATTAACCTGTTACCTCCCGAGCGACGAGTTTCGCACCGGACATACGATTCTGATTTTCCCCGGCGGTGGATACCGTATGGTCTCGACAGCCAAAGAAGGCCACCGTCCCGCCCAGCTTCTGTCAGCCCACGGCATCGCCACTGCGGTATTGGAGTACCGGCATTTTCCCCAACTCCATCCTGTCCCCCTCATGGACGCCCAGCGTGCAATGCGCCTGATCCGCGGACAGGCCGCGCGGACCGATGGCCTCGACCCGGATGCGGTGGGCTGCATGGGGTTTTCGGCGGGCGCACACCTGGCCGGCACTCTGGCGACGCACCCTTCCCTGGAGGAGGGAAATCTCGGTGACGAGATTTCCGGCCTCTCCTGCCGTCCGAACTTTTTCGTGATGATTTACCCGGTTGTGAGCTTCGCCGGAGCTTGCGCCCACATCGGTTCGCGGGGCTCCTTGCTCGGCCCGGACGATGACCCGGCACTCGCGGAATCTCTTTCGATCGAACGCATCGTGACACCGGAGACGCCCCCGTGCTTCATCGCCCACGGTCAGGCCGACGAAACCACCGTTCCGGACCACTCCATTCTTCTCTACCAAAGCCTGACCCGCAACAAGGTTCCCGCTACCATGCACATCTACCAAGGCCTTGGGCACGGAGTGGGACTCGCCGCGAACCACGCATGGGGCCGCGACCTGATCGAGTGGCTCTCAGCCGACCTTGGCTAGACGTTTGCGATAGGCACTCGCCGGACAGCCGTAGCGGTCGCGGAAGCGGCGGTGGAAGCTGCTCAAAGCCTGGTAGCCGCAGGCCTGCGCGATCCCCGGAATCGACTGGTCTGTCAGCCGCAGCATCCGTTCCGACGTCTCCTCGAAGGATCGGGGTTGCCATTCGATGCTCACCATTTCTAAATCTCACCCCTCAATCCTGGAAACCCGAAAACCATAAACCAGTCATGAAACTCCTCTTTATCGGCGGAACCGGCAATATCAGTGCGGCGTGCGTGCGACTGGCCCTCGCGGAGGGCCACGAGGTACACGTGCTCAACCGCGGCAACACCCCCCTCGACGACCTCGGTCTCGGCGGAGCGCACTCGCTCGTTGCCGACATCAGCGACGAAACGGCCACGAAGTCCGCCCTTGGCGATCAGACTTTCGACGTGGTCCTCAACTTTATCGCCTTTACCCCGGAGCACATCGAGCGCGACCTGCGTCTTTTTTCCGGTCAATGCGCCCAATATGTCTTCATCAGCTCGGCGAGTGCGTACCAGAAGCCGCGCGGCCACCTCATGATCACCGAGGACACCCCCCTGAAGAATCCTTTCTGGGAATACTCGCGCCTGAAAATCGCCTGCGAAGAGCGGCTCCACCATGCGTGGCGCGAAGACGATTTTCCCATGACGATTGTCCGCCCCTCTCTGACCTACGATACCGTCATCCCCCTCTCCATGGGGTCCTGGGACGACTACACGATGATCGACCGCATGAAACGCGGCGAACCGGTGGTGGTACACGGCGACGGTCAGAACACCTGGACCATGACCCACTCCGAGGACTTCGCCCTCGGCCTGACCGGGCTTCTGGGCAACCCTCTCACCCGGGGTCACGCCTTCCACATCACGAGCGACGAGGTCCTCACCTGGGACGAAATCTGGCACCAGGCCGCCGAAGCCGCCGGATGCACCGCCAACATCGTCCATGTGCCCAGCGACTTCATCGCGGGGATGGATGATTTCCAGCGCGGCAGTCTCCTCGGCGACAAGGCGTGCAGCGTGGTCTTCGACAACAGCAAGCTCAAGCGTTTCGTCCCGGGCTTCCAGGCACGGATTCCGTGGCGGGTCGGCATCCGCCGCACCCTCGACTGGT
This sequence comes from uncultured Puniceicoccaceae bacterium, assembly GCA_964454915.1. Classification (GTDB taxonomy): domain Bacteria; phylum Verrucomicrobiota; class Verrucomicrobiia; order Opitutales; family Puniceicoccaceae; genus Puniceicoccus. The sequence continues at coordinate 2,161 of CAYVUQ010000163.1, read as the reverse complement.
TCGAAGCGAAACCGGAGCGCATGACCATCAATACCGGCCACAACAAACTTCACGACGACATCCTCGCCGCGTGGAAATCCGAAAAATGAACGATCACACCCTGAACCTCGCGATCTTCGGCTGCGGCGACTTTCTCCGCTGGCAGGCCGGTGATCTCAAACGCAGTGGCAACGTCAAGGTAGCGGCCCTTTTCGATCCCGATACGCCCAAAGCGGAGAAATTCGCCGCCGATATCGGGGGCCGTGTCCTCGCCGATCCCGACGAAGCTTTCGCCGATTCGGAGATCGACGCAGTGGCCCTTTTCGTCCCGCCGTGGATCCGCAAGGACCTTTTCCGCAAGGCGGCGACCGCGGGCAAACACGTCATCACCACGAAGCCGTTGGGAGCGTATCGGGCCGACTGCGACGAAATGGTAGCGGCTGCGGAAAAGGCCGACATCAAGGCCGGTGTGATCTATTCCCGCACCGGTGATCCGGCCGTCGAAGCACTCAAAGACCTTTTCGATTCGGGGCGGTACGGACGGCTCGCGCTCTACCGCCACGACTGGCTCCACGCCTATCCGCAGTGGAACTCCTGGGCAACCGATCCCGAAAAGAACGGCGGGCCGTTCATGGACGCCATGATCCACAACCTCAACGCGGCCTGTTACCTCATGGGTCGTCCGGTCACCGGTAGCACCTTCTTCAGCGACCGCCTGGCCCACCCCGACCTGAAGTGCGCCGACACCGAGTCCATGGTGGTGAACTTCGAGGGCAACGGCCTCGCCAACTGCTTTATCACCTGGGCCGCCGATCTCGCCAGCAATGACATCACGGGAAACAACCGCGAACACATCGATATCTCCTACCTGGTGACCGACAAAGGCTACCACCTGAGTCTGGTCCACGACGATGGTGAGCGAAAACTCCGCGTGACTCGCGAGGGAGTGGTGGAACTCCTGCCGATTCCTCCGATAGAACAGACCCACTTCGACGCCTTCGCCGCCCATTGTGCCGGGGACGCTTTCCCACGCGTGCTCGCCACCCTCGGCGAAGCCCGTCGGGACATCGCACTCGTCAGGCGCGAGGATTAAAGGGGCAGCCCGTCAGCCGACGGAAAGAGCCCCTGCCACCGCCCGGATGAATTCCGGCGAAGTGCCGCAGCACCCGCCGACGAAGGCCGCGCCTTCGCCAGCCAACAGTGCCGCTTTTTCCGCAAAGTCTTCGGGGGTCTGCTCGTAGCAAGTCTTTCCGTCGCGAACGACCGGCAATCCGGCATTGGCCTTCATCCACAGGGGCAAATCGGTTGCCGCCTTCATCTTCCGGCAGATCGGGATGAACCCCTCGATGCCCTGGCCGCAATTGGCCCCGACGGCCGAAGCACCGGCCTGGGTCAACGCTTCGGCGGCCTGTTCCGCGCTTACGCCCATCATCGTCCGATCCTTGTCGGCACCGGAGTCGAAGGCCATCGACACCACGACAGGCAACCCCGTTTCCAGTGCCGCCCGCAATGCGATCGTCGCTTCGTCGAGACACGACATGGTTTCGACGACCAGCGCGTCGGCACCGCCCGAAGCCAGTGCCCGCGCTTGCAGGGAGAAGGCGTCCAGAAGCTCCTCCTCGGAAACTTCCTCCATCATCAGGAGCTTTCCGCAGGGACCCATGGAGGCGAAAACGCGGGCTCGGGAGCCGGCCGCTTCTTTGGAAATTTCGGTCGCCCTCCGGTTCAGGACCTCGGCCTGGTCGGCCAAGCCATGATCGGCCAGCTTAACGGGACACCCGCCAAACGAATTGGTGAGAATGATCTGGCTGCCCGCCTCCACATACTCCCGGGCCACCACTGCGACCTTGTCCGGGCTGCCGGTGTTCAAGGTTTCGGGGGCCGCCCCCTTGGGCAACCCCAACTCCTGGAGCCTGGTTCCCCAGGCACCGTCCGTAACCACCGGACCATTACCGAGCAAAGATTCAAATTCTTTCTTGTTCATACGACGTTCGACGTTTTTGTCCCGGGACTCTGTCCCAGCGAGGAATCTCCATCCCCGATCTCATCATCCCGCGACAAGAGAAGTCAAGACTACGAATTCCACGGCTCCTGAAAAGGAGCTTTACTTCCCTGAACCGCGTGATCCCGGTGCACGCTACCCCGCTGTAAACGGATGATGGGCATCGCATATGCGGGATAG
>CAYVUQ010000162.1:284-4637 GCA_964454915.1 uncultured Puniceicoccaceae bacterium | reverse complement strand
GGTCCTGGGTGGGCATCTTGCGGCCGAGATTGAGCTGTGTGCTCGGGCCGCTGGTCCAAGTTTGCTCGCCGGTGGAGGTCTGGGTGCCGTCCGCGCTGCTGGTGCGCAGGGTGAGCGCACCGCCGAGGCCGTCGGTGCCGCCGGTGCGGGTAACGGCGGTGATGAAGGTCTGGCCGAGGGAGTCGGGACCGAGGTCGTGGTAGAGTCCGGCAGGGCCGAAACCGACCTCGTTGATGCCCATGTGGTTGGCCTCGGGGCCGAAGCGGAGGAGGGGCGCGCCGTAGCTGGCGATGCCGGTGGTAAAGCTGAGGGGGGCGGCTTTGTCGTGGCCGCCGGTGCGGGCCTGGAGGAGGATGATCGTGAAATCATTGGCCGACGGGTCGAAGCCTATGTCCGACCGGAGAACGTCGTCGAGGCCGTCGAAGTGGATGGAGACGTTGGGAGGTTCGGACGTTGGGAGGTTGTGGAGTTGGGGGGCGGCGGTGGCGTTGGGGGGTGTTAGAAGGTGGTTGCGGCCGGACTGGTCCTGCCATGCGGTGACCTTGCCTTCGGGGTCGGTCTCGACGCCTTGGTCGGCGCGGAGCCAGACTTGGAGGCCGGGATGGTTGAGGACGGGGCCGAGGTCTTCGGCGGCGGAGGGGTCGGTGCCGAGGCGGTATTCGCGGCCATTGTCGATGCCGTCGCCGTCGAAGTCGCCGGAGGCGTTTTCGGAGAGGTCGCCGATCCAGTCGTATTCCCACTCGTCGGGGAGACCGTCGGCATCGACGTCGAGGTCGAGGCCGTGTTTCCAGCCGAGGCGTTCTTCGACGGAGCGGAGCTCGGCGTCGGAGAGGGCGCGGGAGTAAACGAGGATTTCGAGGATATCGCCTTTGAGGCGGTCGTTGTTGTTCTGGTCCACGGCTTTTTTCTTGCCGAGGTAGAAGGCGGATGAGGGGCCGGAGGCCCAGTTCTGGACGGCGGACGACTGGAGGGTCTCGCGGTCGGAGAGCATCCGCAGGGAGAGGTCGCCCCCCTGCCCCATCGTCCCGCCGGTGCGGCGGACGGTGGTCAGGTAAGTGCGCTCGAAGCTGTCGGCACCGGCATCGACGTAAACGCCGTCGGGACCGATGCCCACGGCGTTGAGGCCGAAGGCGTTGTCGGCGGGACCCCAGCGAAGGATCGGTGCGCCGAAGGCGTCTTCGGAGGTAGAGTAGCTGAGGACGGCGCTGAGTCCGGCGGGGGCGGTGCGGCGGTGGACGGCGACGAGGGTGAAGTCTCCGGCGGAGGCATCGAAGGCGGAGGAGCCTTCGAGAAAGTCGTCCACGCCGTCGAAGCGGATGGTCACGGGGGGAGGTTCGGACGTTGGGAGGTTGGGAGGTTCGGAGGTTGGGACGTTGTGGTGTTGGGGTTGGGCGGAGGGGTCGGGCTGGAGGGCGTCGGACAGGTTGCCGGAGCGGTCGCGCCAGGCGGAGACTGCGCCGTCGGCGTCGGCGGTCACGCCGTTGTCGGCGTCGAGCCAGAGCCGGAGCGAAGTCTCGCGCATGAGCCAGGGGAAGGAGGTCGCGGTGGAGGGGTCGGTGCCGAGATTGTATTCGCGGAGGTTGCCCACGCCGTCGCCGTCGGGGTCGTCCTCAGCCCCCTGGTCGGTGGTGCCGAGGTATTCGGCTTCCCAGTAATCGGGCATACCATCGGCGTCGAAATCGAGATCGAGGCCGTATTTTTCGCCGAGGGAGCGTTCGATCTCGATGCGGGTTTCGCTGTCGAGAGCACCTTTAAAGACGAGGACTTCTGCGATATCACCGCCGTAGTAGTGGTCGCCGGTGACGCGTTTGCGTCCGAGGTAGAAGGCGGTGGCGTCGCCGCTGGTCCAGGTCTGCTCGCCGCTGTCGATGTAGGTGCCCGACTCGCCGAGGGTTTTGAGCGTGATCTGCGCGCCGAGACCGTAGGCTCCACCTTCGCGGGTGACGGTAGTGATGTAAAATTTGCCGAGATTGTCGCTGCCGATGTCGTTATAGACGCCGACCGGGCCGAAGCCGACCTCGTTGATGCCGAACTCGTTGGCCTCGGGTCCCCAGCGCAGGAGCGGCGCGCCGTAGCTGCCCAGGGTGGTGCTGTAGCTGAAGGGTGCGGCGAGATCGTGACCGCCGGTGCGTTTGTGGACGAGGATGAGCGTCAGGTCTTCCGCGCTGGCGTTGAAGGCACTCGCGGCTTCGAGGTAGTCGTCGATGCCGTCGAAGTGGATGGCCATGTTGGGAGGTTCGGACGTTTGGGCGTTGGGAGGTTCGGAGGTTGGGAGGTTGTGGAGGTGGGGTTGGGCGGAGGGGTCCGGCTGGAGGGCCTGGGTGCCGTTGCCGGATTGGTCGCTCCATGCGGAGACTGCGCCGCTGGCATCGGCGGTCACGCCCGCGGCGGCGTTGAGCCAGAGCTTGAGGCCGTGTTGGCCGAGGATGAGGCCGTGGTCTTCGGCGGTTTCCGGATCGGTGCCGAGGTTGATCTCGCGGGCGTTGGAGACGCCATCGCCGTCGTTGTCGAGATCGAGGGGTTCGGAGACCGCGGCGGAAAAGGCGTCCATGGGAAAGAAACCGCCGGGAGAGAGCCGCGCGGAGAAGCGGTGGGGGAACGGCGGGGACCAGGCGAAACCGAGGCCCTCGGCGGCGCGGACGTTGTCGAGCCAGAGGGACCAGGAGCGGGCGTCGTAGTCGAGCCGGACGGTCACGCGCCGCCAGGCGGACGGATCGGCGGGCGGGCCAACGGAAACGTAGGTGCCCCCTCCCCCGCCGTCGCCGTCGAAGGCGAGGACCCGACCGTCACGGTCCTGAAAAAGGACGGCGGCGGTGCCGGGCGAAGGCGCGGGGGCGTCTTGGGAAGAAAGGGTATCGAGGACGGCGTGGAAATCGATCCAGGCGACGGAGGCGTCGGACCCGTCATAGCTTTGCGAAAAGCTGCCGCCGGTTTCTTCGGCTGCGGTGGCGGCGAGGTGCAGGCCGCCGCCGGGGGCGGGGTCTTCGGCGGAGATGGAAACGGTGACAGACGGATCGGCTGTCGCGAAGTGCGCAGGTGGCTGGCCGGGGACCCCCGAGTCAAAGTCTTCGGAGAAGGGGAGAACGGGCAGGGGTGGATCGACCGGGGTGAGCGGGTCGGCGTCGATGCCGTCGGGAATGCCGTCGCCGTCGGAGTCGGGATCGCCTGCCGCGAGGCCCGCGAGAAACTCGGCAAGATTGCCGATGCCGTCGGAGTCGGCGTCATCGGCGCGGTCGTCGCGGTCGGAGTCGAGGTTCTGGGCGCTCTCGTAGTCGTCGGGCAGGGCGTCGGCATCGGCATCGGGGTAGAGCGGGTTGACCGCTCCGGCGTAGAAATAGTCGAACCAGACGGGCCGTTCGGAATCTCCGCGCAGCCGGAAGGACGTGAGCGAAGTGGCGAGGGGATCGAGGAAGCCCAGGTTGACGAGGACCAGTTCGTTGTTGAGGAAAAGGTCCCAGGTGCCCGTGCCGTAGTCGAGGCGGTAGGTAAAGCGAATCCAGTCGGAAGCAGCTCCGTCGGTGGTCGGCATCGTCCAGAGGGAGTCGATCCAGACGGCGGGCCCGTCGGCCGAGCCGTCGGTGGCGAAGACGGAGCCCGAAGCAGCGGCGGCTTCTCCGACCAGGGCGGTCAGGGCGGTGACGCCGGGGGCTGCGTCGGCGGGAAGGTCGGCCTCGGGGATAAGGGTCGGGCGCAGGAAGAAATCGACGAAGCGCACCGCGTGGGCGGCGGGATCGTCGAAGAAAAGGGAGACCGCAGGGACATCTTCCCCGGGGGAGAAGAGGACGGACTGGGTGCCGGAAAACGCGTCGATGTCGGAAACGGCGACGCCGCCCTCGGTAATGAACGGCGCGGGGGAATCGCCGGGGGCGAAGCCGTCGGTCGGCTCGAAATCGAACTCGACGGGAAGGAGTGTCTGCGCGGCCAGCGGGGGGAGGACCGTGCACGCGGCGGTGCAGGCCGCCGCGAGGCGGAGGGCGAAAAGCGGAAGTTTCATGGCGGTTTCCCGGGGAAGAGGGTGCGGGCCGTTAACGCTTCCAGAACAGGAAGGTGCGGCGGATGGAATCCCGCGCAGCGGTGGGCATTTGCTTCCAGGAAACCAGAAGAGAACTCAGGATGACGAACGAACCGACACCGGCGATTTCGATCACCGTCCCGGCGGCGGTTTCGGCGGCGACCGCCGTGGAAGGCAGGGCCGCAGCCAGGATGAGGATGAGGGGGATGGCTTTTTTCATGGGAGATTCCGGGGGGAGGGCTGCGGGCGGGGAGGGAAGCCGGGATATGGGGGCAGAAGAACAGAAAGAGGGGGTAGAAGGCGGGGTCTGTTCATTTGGCCCGGGGGCCGCGTGAGCAGGG
>CAYVUQ010000162.1:0-274 GCA_964454915.1 uncultured Puniceicoccaceae bacterium | reverse complement strand
GAAAGGAGCGGGCGGAGATGAATCTTTCTTATGGGAGGGGCTTTGCTCGTTAAGCGGATGTTGGAATGGGTGATTCTTTTTGGGGGGTCAAGGGTTTTTGGAAAATTGACAGTTTTGGCACAATTTTGGAGCCTGCCCCGCAACCGGAGGGGGTAGAAGGCGGGGTCTGTTCATTTGGCCCGGGGGCCGCGTGAGCAGGGATTTGAGATTTGGCGGCGAATGGTGGAGTGGTGGAGTGGTGGAGTGGTGGAGTGGTGGAGTGGTGGCGGGAGCG
>CAYVUQ010000161.1:1098-4646 GCA_964454915.1 uncultured Puniceicoccaceae bacterium | reverse complement strand
TATCTTTACAGTAGGTATTGAGAAACCGGCGCAGATCCTTTTCCGGGGCGATATTGGAGAGGTTCCGTTCGGAAGTGTTGGATGCGTTGTAGGGCCCGTGGCACGGCCCGCATGGGGTTGACGCTTTACCAGTCAGCCCTGAGCCGTTCCAGGGCTTCGAGTTGTCGTTCCTCGGCCTGGTCCGAGGTCTGCTGCGAACTGAGATGGGCCTGCTGCTTTGCTGGAAGGTCGGCGAGGGTGTCCATTGTCCGCTTTAACCTGTCGTCCGGGGTCTTTCGCAGGGGCAGACGCGACCACTTGTTCTTCCCCAGAGGGGTCGGAGCCAGAGCCCGTTTCCAGAGATGGCGGAGGCGCTGTCCGGCCCCGGGCGGATTTTCAAAGACGGGCGGCAATCGAACCGGCTGGTAGGAAAGACCGAGCGAGCCGCACCAATCCCGCCACTTGAACTCATTGATGTGGCTGTACATCCGCACGGGTATCCACGGAATCCGCAGGGCGTCGGCGACGATGGCACCGTGCATGGCTTCTGCCAGAACGGTGCCGCAACCGCAGATTCGTTCGAGGACCGTATCGATGGGTTGGCAGGGGTCGATGTAGCGCAGTTTCCTCTCCCGGCACCTTTGGTCCCAATCGACCGGCGGAACGCTCCGGTGGTGGGGCATGAAGCCGATGGGACCGCCGTGGTCGTGCTTGTGATCGAGGCAACGCCGGACCAGTAGTGCGGGATCGGATACAACCGTTTCCGGCTTCAATCCGAGGCCCTCGGCGGTGAGCGGGCCGCGCACGCCGTAGATCGCCCAGTTTTTCCCGATCAATGGTTTTTTCCCACCGGACCATCCCGAGCCGAAGACGAATTTTCTCGGTTCGGCGGGAATCCCTGGCCCGAGAATGGTCCCGATCCCCACCAGAACCTGGTCGGTTCGCTCGTCGAGCAACTCCGGCGCAAGGCGTCCCCAAAGCCAGTGGTTCAGGTCGTCGCCGAAGTTCTCCGTATCGCAGTAATACAGCATGGTGGCAGCGTGCCCGGCCTGTGCATCGGGAGCGAGCCTTGATCCAGCCCGTTCGGAAGAGCGGGGGACATGACATTATTCTGACAACACCTTGACCCGGGCCTGACGACTATCCGGCAGAACCGGTGCATAATGCCGCCGCGATTCGTCGCAAAAAACAACAACCAATCAAACCAAGGAAATGTCATGAATCCCACATCTCTTATCAAATCACTGCTGGCTGCGACCGTCGTCGCAGTGCCGACTTCGTTGCCGTTGGTCAGTGCGAGTAGCGACCCGGTCAGGGTCGATGCGCGATTGGACCGCCCAGCGGTGTTCGCCGATCATGACGGTCGGGTGGTAGTCCAAATCGAGATACTTCCGGAAGAACTCTCCTCGGCCAAAGAACGCCCGCCAGTCAATCTGGCACTGGTCCTTGACCGGTCGGGATCGATGTCAGGAGGCAAGATCAATCAGGCGGTGGCTGCCGCCCGGACGGCTGTGCGCCTGCTCGGGCCGCGCGACATCATTTCAGTGGTCATCTACGACGACCGAACGGAGACCCTGGCGGAGGCCGGCCCGGCGGATGCCGAATACCGCGAAACGATCCGGGAGAGATTGGGGCGGGTGGTTCCCCGAGGACACACGGCGATCTACGATGGACTCAACCATGCTGCCGCAGAACTGCGCAAGTTCGCGAGGGAAGGCTACGTCAACCGGATGGTGCTCCTCTCGGACGGCCTGGCGAACCGTGGCCCCAGCACTCCTTCGGATTTCGAGCGACTGGCAAGGGCACTTGCAGGCGAAGATTTCATTGTCAGCACGGTGGGGCTCGGTCTCGGGTTTAACGAAGACATCATGACCGTCCTGGCCTCAGCGGGCCAGGGGAACACCTACTTCGCCGAAAACGCCGACGACCTTACCTGGATATTCGAACGCGAGCTCGGCGATCTGCTCTCCGTGGCGGCCACCGATGTGGAGATCACCGTGCGCTCCCGTGAGGGTGTGCGTCTGCTCCGCGGGATCGGTCGTGAGGCGGAGATGGAGGCTGACTCCACCGCCCGGTTCCACATCCCCCAGTTTTTCGGGGGGATGAAGAAACTGGCTTTGCTGGAGGTTTCGGTTCCTGCCCGCCCGGATGGAGTGGAACTTGATCTGGTGGACATCGAGGTCGCCTATCGTCTCGGCGGTGAGGGCGGTATCCTCCGAAAGCAGATCGTCGTGCCAGTCCGCTACGAGGCCAGGGCGGAGAAGGTCGCCGCCCTCGTGGAGGACGAGGTGGTTGCCAACGTGGCCCTCAACCGAATTGCGGAGTCCAAGGCCCAGGCGATTTCGTATGCAGACGCCGGGGAGAACCGCCGGGCTGCGAAGACGCTGCGTGAAACAGTTGATGACCTGAGGTCTGAATACGATTCTTTCGGTGCTTCGGTCGCGGTCGAAGAACCTGCAGCAGGCATCGACGAAGATGCCGCAGAGATCGAGGATCGCGGACTCTCCAATCGCGCCCGCAAACAGTACCGGACCGACAGCTACCAGACCGTCAATCAGCAGGCTCCCGACAGTCCATAGGTCGGGGCATTTTCTGGCCTTCGGTGGATTCTTCCCCATGATTCCCTCGTCCTCCGCCATGAAACTTCGTCCTGCCCTCTTCGCCTGGTCGCTCCTCCTCGGGGCGACCATGGCCATGGCGGGGGTGGCGTTTTGGCTTCTGGGGCGCGAGGCACGCAGGGTGGAGTCGCTGGCCAGGGAGACGCTGGTCAATCGTGCCGCGACCGCTGCGGAGAACATCGACTTTCTTGTCGCGGAGATAAGGTCGGGGGTAGGGGAATCCCTCTATGCCATGGCGACGGCGGCGGATTTGCGCCCGGCTCTCGACCGCCTGGTCGTCTCCAATCCGTATGTGGGGGCAGCCTTCCTGCGTCGGGAGAGCGACGGGGTCGAGTTTTGGTTCGGAGACCGCGCCGCGTATCCGGAACCTCCGGCCCTTCCGGCGGATGGGCGCGGAACTACCGTTTCTTCAGCACCCCATCCGGATCGCACACTCCGTGAAGTTCCTTTTTCCGGGGATTCATCTGCTCCGGTTGCCCCGTCGGATCGTTTGAGGCGGCAGGAAGTTCCGCAGGCCATTCTTGTGGCGGAAGAGGAGGCTCGGTCTGCACGGAGCGCGGATGACCGCGCCGGCATCGCACAAGAATCGGAGCGGGCGCGGTCGGCGCTGAAACAACAGCTGGCCCAGGTGCGGGGTTTGAACGTGGCGAATCGGCGCGACACCCTGGAGATGGCTGCGAACGAGTCCCTCCAGGATTTGGATGAAACCGATTCGCCGCCCGTTTCCTCTTTCGACTCGTTCTCGAATGTGGCATCCTCGATTTCGCCGAAAGAGACTTGGGCGGATACCGACTCTGGCCTCCGGTCAGACGGTGTCGGTGCGGAAAATCGAGGTGGGGCGAAGGGAGTTGCGGATTTCGAGATACCCGCCATCGCTTCCGGATGGACGAAGGTGGAGGGTTCTCGCCTTCTTGGCTGGGTGAGCCTGCCCGAGAGGGGCCTGTCCTACGG
>CAYVUQ010000161.1:0-1088 GCA_964454915.1 uncultured Puniceicoccaceae bacterium | reverse complement strand
AACTTGCCAAGGCCCTTCTGCTCAACGAGCGCGAGGGTCTCAGGCTGCGCCTCGAAGCGGATGACGGCACGGTAATAGAGGGCGTTCCGGTGAAGGCTTACGGCTCGATGGAGGGTGGCGAGTCCGTCTCCCTTCCGGTCGGTCCTTCCCTGCCCGGATGGACCTTCGTGGCCTCCATGGCGGACGCCAATCCCTTCGGGCGAAGCTTTCGTTTGATCGGGGCGATTCTCGTCGCCGGCCTTTCCCTTGCCATTCTTTTGGCCGGAGCGCTGATTCTGCGCCGGGCACATCAGGATGCGCGGGAGGCGCAGCGAAGAACCACCTTCGTGGCCAATGTGTCCCACGAGTTGAAGACCCCTCTGACCAGCATCCGGTTGTTCGCAGAGATGCTGGAGGAGGGAAAATGCGTCGATCAGGCCAAACGCTCGCACTATCTGCGGATAATTGGCGAGGAAACCCGCCGACTGACCCGTCTCGTCAACAACGTGCTCGATTTCTCCCGCCTGGAACGGCGTAAGCGCGAGTTCCACACGGAGGTAACAGACCTCGCGGCGGCGGTCTCGGCGACCGTCGAGCGCGAACGCACGCGCTTGGCCGACGAGGGGCTGGAAATCGAACTCACCCTTCCTGACGTTCCGCCAACGGTGCCAGTGGACCGGGATGCCCTGGAGCAGATTCTCCTCAACCTGCTGGACAATGCGGTCAAGTATGCGACCGACGGAAAGCGGGTGACCGTGGAGTTCGGGGTGAAGTCCGGGCCGTTCGTGGCGGTTTCGGATTTCGGTCCCGGAATCCCGCCAGAGCACCGGCGTAAGGTGTTTCGGGCCTTTCATCGCGTGGACGACCGTCTCACCGCAGGGCATTCCGGGTGCGGGTTGGGGTTGGGGATAGCGGCGCGGTTGGCGGAAGGAATGGGGGCCTGGCTTTCCCTGGAGCAAAACCATCCCTCCGGTTGCCGGTTTGTGCTGGCTTGGGAACACAAAAGGGGGCACTCCGGTGGGTGAGGGGAGGTTTGAGATACTGCTGGCCGAGGACGATTCGGCGATCCGTATCGGATTAAAGGATACACTTGAAGCCGAGGGATATGT
>CAYVUQ010000160.1:1883-4697 GCA_964454915.1 uncultured Puniceicoccaceae bacterium | reverse complement strand
GTTCGGAAGTGCCCGGGTCGTGCTGGCGGGGGCAGCGGGCCTGATCGTGACAAATGTGGCATTGGTTCTTCTCGCGGGCGCATCGACCGACTTGCAGGTATCCCTGGTGCCCCTGTTTTTCGGGATTCTACCGATCGCGTGGTCGCCGCTGATCGTTGGTGGTTCGGCTTTGGCCGGAGAGCTGGCGACCTTTTCGCAAGGTGCCGCAATGGGGATATTCAATGCGGCAATGGCCGTCGCCAGCGTTACAGCGGCGGTCGTGGGAGGATGGATCGCCCAATCCACGAGTTATGTCGCCCTGACGGGTGCGGCCGCTGCCGCCGCAGTCGGCGGTGCTTTGCTGTTGCTGCCCCTGGTCTTCCGTCGGCTCAGCCGAGAGGATATGGATACTTCTTCGTGATCCGGTCGATCTCTTCGAGGGTCTCTTTGTCGAGAACGAGGTCCCTGGCTTCCAGACACTCGTCGAGCTGCTCCAGGCTGATGGCTCCGAAGATGCTGGAGGCCACAAAGTTGTGCTGTCGGCTCCATGCCAGACAAAGGGGAACCACTTTGACCCCCGTCCTTTTCGCGAGTTCCATCAATTCCGCGACTGTTGCCAGGCTCTTTTCGTTGACGAACCGGTGAGCCATCTTCTTCTGCCGGTCACCTTCGTTTCTCAGATATTCCGTAAAGCGGGCACCCTCGGGAAGATTGCCGGCATTGTACTTGCCCGAGCACACGCCAGCGGCGAGGGGCGAGTAGGGGAGCAGGCTGATCGATTCGCGGCGTGCGACCTCTGCCATGTCATCCTCGAATCGGCGGTTCAGGATGCTGAAATTGTTTTGAACGGTGTCGTAGCGAACGGTCTTGAGCCGTTCGGCTGCAGCTTCTGCTTTCATCATACCCCAGGCGTTTTCGTTACTGGAGCCGATCACCCGGACCAGCCCCTCGCGGACCAGCTCGTCGAGAGCCTCCAAAGTGTCTTCATAGCGCGCGTCGTGGTCCGGCCAGTGAGTCTGGTAGAGATCCACGTAGTCCGTTCCCAGTCTGCGCAGGCTTCCCTCGATGGCCCGGCGGATGTGGACCCGGTCGAGTGCGGTGTGCCCCTTGCGCACTGGCGGGCGGAACCATCCGTGGCCGGGGCCGGTGACTTTGGTCGCCAGAATGATCTCGTCCCGGTTGTGGCGTTTGAGCCATTTTCCGACGATCTCCTCGCTGTGGTTCATCCAGTCCTCCTTCGGGGGGACGGGGTAAATTTCGGCGGTGTCGAAGAAGTCGATCCCGGCCTCGAGTGCCCGGTCCATGATGGCGAATGATTCTTCCTCGGTGTTGGTGGACCCGAACATCATCGTGCCGAGGCAGAGGTCGGACACGGTGACCGCGCTTTTTCCCAGTCTTCGTTGTTCCATGGCGGACATCTTTGCAGATTCGCACCGGGGTTGAAAAGGATCATCTTCAGGATTGCGGGAGCAATCCGTTGGCGTTTAGATTCCCCGGTCTATGAAAACCTTTATCGTGCTCATTCTCTCGTCCTTTGCCCTGTTCCTCTGGGGATGCAATCGCGAATGTGAGGAATGCTCCTCGTGTAGCCAGAGGGAAGGGTCAACCGCTGGCGACCGCGCGGGCGACGCCGTCCAGGCTGCCGGGGATACAGCCGCCGCCTGGACGCGGAGTGCGGGAAATTGGATGACCGAAACCTGGGCCAGAATCGAGAATGCTGGTGCCGAGAACGCCGCGCAGGTGAAGAGCACCCTCGAAGAGGCTTCGCAACGGCTCTCCGCCCAGATCGAAGCCGCGCAGAAGAAGGCCAAGGATCTGAGTGGTGCGGCGAAAGAGCAGATGGAGAAGGGGATCGACTCCCTTAAAAAAGCCCGCGATCAGGTTTCGGATGCCGCCGCTCGTGTGTCGGACGCCACCGCCGAGCAGTGGCCCGCCGTGCAAAAGGAAATTTCCGATGCCTGGACGCAGGCCGGCGAAGGCATGAAAGCCATCTGGCAGGCGGCAGCCGGGACCGATTCCGATTCGGGAAACTGAGCCCCGACTATCCCTTATCCCGCCTTCTTTTCTTCTTCCTCGCCGATCACTTCGGTCAGGGACTCGCGGAGGCGCACGAGATTTTCGCTGTCGATTGTCTCGCCCTCTACCACAGGTTCGATGTAGAAAGTGTCGTTGGCCACGCCGTTTTCGGTCGAAATGCGGGCGAAGGTGATGTCGAAGTCGTGTTTTGTGATGAGCTTCGAGAGCTTGAAGAGAAGGCCGAGCGAATCGTTGGCCTGGACCTCGATGATCGTGCGGCGTAGCGATAGCTCGTGATAGACGTTGACGGTCGGTTCGAAGCGCACGGGCAGAACCGGCGGGCTCTTGCTGAAAAGCCCCGATTTCATCCTGGCCGCTTCCTTTTCGATCAGCGGGAGCAGGTCCGTTCCGTCGATCAAAGCCTTGGCCACGCACTCTTCGAAGCGGCGGGAAATCCGGTCGTCCTCAACGACCCCGCCGGAAGGTCCGACCACGTAGAATGTGTCGATGGCGATATGGTCCGAGCGGGTGATTGCCTTGGTGCTGAGAATGTTCAGACCGCAGACGCTGAGCGCGCCGGCCAGCTTGTAGAAAAGACCGGCCCTGTCCCAGGTCACCACGTTCACGACCGTCAGTCCCTGTTCGCGGTTGTTCTGCCAATCGATTACCGGTGCCAGCGCACCGACGGACTCGGCCTCTTGTATCCGGGCCAGAAGGTTGTGGACCATGCGGAGGTGGAGCTCGACCTCGTCGATGGAATTGTGGGCGAAGTAGCGGTCGGGCAGGAGCTTGAAATGCGCTTCCACTTCGTCGCGGGAG
>CAYVUQ010000160.1:0-1873 GCA_964454915.1 uncultured Puniceicoccaceae bacterium | reverse complement strand
CGGCGGCGAGAGGGCGGGAGAGAAGGTCCTGCTCGATCATGCTTCGACGGCGTTGCTCGTGCTCCAGCGGGTCCCGGCCCTCGGCGAGGACGGCCAGGGTGCGCTCGTAGAGCATCTGGTGGAGGGTCTGTTTGTAGCCGTTCCAAAGCCCTTCGGCTGTGCCTCGGGCGTCACAGTACGTATGTGTGTAGAGATAGCACAATCGGGTCTCGTCCTGGGCGAGATCGGCGAACGACTGGATGGTGGCGGGGTCATCGAGATCAAACCTCTGCGAGAATCGTGCCATTTCCAGATGGTTTTCGATAATGAAAAGAATTTGTGGCTTTTGGTCGGGCCTTATCCCCATGCGGTCGAGGATCGGGGCGGCCAGAGCGGCACCCCGATGGTCGTGCCCCTTGATGCCGTCGGCCTTGCCGATGTCGTGCAGGAGGAGGATCAGGTAGAGCAGGGTGGGGAACTCGGTGCGGCGGATCGCGGTCAGGTAGGAGTCCGAGGGAGGGCCAGCGTTCTGGAAAATCTCGTCCAGATGCCGGATGGTGTCGAGGGTGTGGATGTCCGCAGTGTAGCGATGGTAGAATTCGTGTTGGACCAGACAGGTGAGGCGACCAAACTCGGGGATGATGTGCCCGAGAACCCCAAGGGCGTGCATCCTTTCCAGTGTGGGGTACACTTTGCCGGCTTCCTGGAGGATCGAGCGGAATCACTTCCGCACCGGTTCCGGCCATGGGTCGCCGACGAGCAGGAGATGGCGTTGGTCCTCGATCCGTTCTTCGAGATCAATGTGCAGCTTGGCGCCGTGTTGCTGGGCGATGCGGAACACGCGCAGCAGGCGGACCGGGTCCTCCTTGAAGGCATCCTTTGAACCGGCAGATAGCACTCCGTCCTGCAGGATGAAGCTGTCCAGAACGCGCACAGGGCGGTGCCGTCTGGCCTCGATGGCCTCCTTCATCCCGAAGTGATCCGAGCGGACCGGCATGTTGCGGCGGATGATCCTGTCTTCCACGAGATGGGCCGTGCGCAGGATGTTTTTGGCGTGCGCATAGTAATCGCGCATGAACGCTTCCACGCGCTCGAAGAGATCCGTCTGGCGGTATCCGAGGTTCTCCGCCACCACTGGCTGGCGTTCGAGAGTCAGGACGTCGTTGGGGCGTTCGCTGAGGAAGTGAAGTTCGTTACGCACCCGGAGCAGGAAATCATACGAGTCGAGAAACGCTCCGGCCCGCTCGCCAGAGAGAACCCTGTGCCTGACAAGAGTGGCAAGGTCGCCACCGTCGTATCTGATCCGACTCATCCAGATCGCGTTCTGGTAGTCCCGCAGTCCGCCGACGCCGTTCTTGATATCCGGCTCTTGCATGTAGATCGAATCGCCGGACTTCCGTCGCCGCTCGCGCTGGCTTTCGATCTGCGTCTCGATGTACATCTCGGGATTCTTCCTGTGGTAGAGAGGGCGGAATTTGCGGACGAAGCGTCGAAAGGTTCCGCTATTGCCACAGACCAGACGTGCCTCCAGGAGGGCGTTCTTCGACTTCGATTCCTTGCGTGCCTCTTCCAACGCCTGTCGGATAGTGCGGCTGGAGTGGCCAACTTTGAAGCCGAGGTCCCACAGCGGATAGAGCATCTCCTCGGTGAACGACTTCTGGTAGGTGCGGAATGTCTGACTCTCCCTCTCGTCCGGGTAGAGCAGCAGGATATCGACATCGCTGTGGGGACACATTTCGCACCGCCCGTAACCGCCGAGGGCGACGAGGGCGACCGAACCGTGCTGGTCGCGGAACGCGTTTTCGACCGCTTTTCCCGCCGCCGAGAAAACCTCTTCCAGGAGCACGTCGAGGACGATGGCTCCCGCTTTCGCCACCCGAAGTCCGGTGTCTCC
>CAYVUQ010000159.1:0-4717 GCA_964454915.1 uncultured Puniceicoccaceae bacterium | reverse complement strand
CGACGGCACCGGGAGCGGAACTCTATTTCCGAACGGACGACGCCCGGTTTTTCGAATGGTCAAAGGAGCAACTTTCTGCCCACACAGCATGGCTCCTCCGTGATCTGCCCTGGCCCCACGAAGCCGCAAGCTACTTCCGCGACCTTCTCGGCGTACACGGTGCTGTCACCGCGGTACGGCGGTAAGACATCAGGTTCACGAGCGGTAGCTCGTTCGGCTGCTTCATCGAACCCGACACATCGACAAGAAAGACAAGACTGTCCGGAGTGATATCTTCGGGGATGTCGGCCAGGACCTTCGGCTCGGGATACTCGCAAGAAAAGTAGTTGATTAACTCCTCGATTTGGACGCCCCGGCAGGCTGAGTTTCGGGAGGATCATCCGCCGCACATTGGAGGAGCTCCAGACTGATGGCGATATGCTCGTTCGGGGGCGAGTCGGCGTTGAGGATTTCCTCAAACTTTTTTAACTGACTAATTTTTTCTTGCATCTACAAAGCTATGGAAAACGCCGCATCCTCTTTTCCCTGGAGTTAACAAAATCAAGTCTGACTTAATTTATCTTGCATAACGCTATTTTTCTCCGGCTAAATTTTCTTGCACATAAGATTGTCAGAGAAATATTTTCTTGCGCTCCGGGATTGTTTTGCCGGGGCTCAACTTCCGTTGTCTGCACCTGAACAGAGGAGTAGCCGGAGGGTCTTTCCAACCGGCCAGGGCGAAGGCCCTGTGCCATTGGGCGAATACGGTCCGGTAGGCGAACCAGAGAGAATGCTCCGGGTCGTAGATGTGGGTCGGTTCGGACGACAGTCCATTGAACTCCAGAACGGCCAGGTCCCGCCCTTCCCGGAAATGCTCCTCGGTCGGGCACTTGAGATCGAGCCTGCCAAAATCGAGCCCCTCGGTGCCTTCGAAGATACGGTTGACTGCTTCCTCCAAAGCGGGGGTCAGGAGGTCCCCTCCGTCAAGGAAAAGACTCCCGCGGCAATGGGTTCCGAGCGGTGCGATCTCGAAGGACGCACCTGCAGCAGGGACGGTTTCGAGGTGCTCACTGTGGAGGGTGCGGAAGTAGCGATGGGAGCAGACGGCCCGGTCGTCGTCCAGGATCAACTCCTCCAGGGTCCGTCGTCCGTCGCCGACAACCGCCGTGTGGATTTTCCGGGTGATAGAGGTGACCCGCCCACGGGACGAGCCGGGGATCCTCTCGAAAAAGACGCCAAACTCCAGGCCGGGGATAAACTCCTGAAGGATGGGGGCCGGGGCGTTGCGCCTCAACGCCTGGCGCAGATGGACGGCATCGCGCACGATCACCACACCCTCGCCCCGTTCACCAGCGTCCGGTTTGCAGACGAGGGGGTAGGGAGAGGACAATTCTCGCTGAAAAGCCGCAGCCTCACCCATCCAATCGTCTTCCGGGACACCGGGCCGGAGGC
Organism: uncultured Puniceicoccaceae bacterium; assembly: GCA_964454915.1. GTDB lineage: Bacteria > Verrucomicrobiota > Verrucomicrobiia > Opitutales > Puniceicoccaceae > Puniceicoccus. The sequence continues at coordinate 3,286 of CAYVUQ010000159.1, read as the reverse complement.
ACCGGGTAGCCGCCAGCCGACCTTTTCCTTTGGCAAGGTTGGCGTAGATGGCACTCTTGGACTCGAAAACGATTCCGCCCGCGGGTATGGCGGGGTTGACGGCCGTGAAGAGGCTGGGCCTTCGGCGGACGATTCCGAGCAGGAGCACCCAGGCGACTACAGGAGGATAAAACACCCATGGCGGCCAAAACTCCCAACGGGTCAGGCGTTTCCAGCGCCCTTTGAACAGCCGTCGCCCCCGGTGTGTGAAGAGCGGAACGACCCCTTTGATGCAAAGCAGAAAGAAAAGGATGATCCCGATCAGTCCGGGAAGGGCGTATTGTTCGAACCTTGCCAGGAACCGGAGAAGGGGATCGCCCAGCAGCATCGCCAGTCCTACGACGAGGGGTGTCCAGGCTACCGCTGCCAGGACGAAGAACATGAGAAACCGGCCGACCGGCGCACGGGCCATTCCTGCAGCGAAATAAACCGCCAGGCGGCTCCCCGGAAGGAACCGGGAGGTCAAAATCACGACAGCACCCCGCCGGTGGAACCATTCCCGGGCGAAGTGCAGGTTGTCCTCGCTGACAACCCAACGAAAAGGGACGCGGCGAACCGCACGGGAACCGAGCAAACGACCCCCGAAAAAGATGCCCAGATCGCCAACCAGAATTCCGGCGAAACAGATGATCACCGCCACGGGAAAGGAAATCGTTCCAGCGGCCGCCAGGATCCCGGCGATGACGCAAGTAAGGTCTTCGCTCGCGAAGGTGGCGAGGAACAGGATGATGCCGAGGAAAAGCAGACCCCGGCCGGATTCGGGCTCGTCCGGGGTCCCGGACAGCCTGTTCGCCGAAGCGAGCAGCCGTTCAGGAGAGGCGTCCTCCCGCACACGGGCGATCCCCTTCTCCACGCGTCGGACGAAGTCCGAGGTCCACTTGGCGACATCCTCCGCCTGCCGGAGCAGCAGCAAGTGGCCGCCTGGAACAATTCTGTTCTCGCTTTGGGGGACAATCCGAAGGTGCTCACGGGCAGCGGAGACCGGAACGAATGCATCGGAGGACCCATGGATGATCAGCACGGGCATCTCCAGCCGGGAAAGATGGGCGCGCAGAGGGCGTTGGTCGGCATCGGCAAAGCTCCGTGCGTAGTCGCTGTTGAGGATGGCGTCGTCCAGAAAGCCGAAATGCGGAACCGTCTCCTCCAGGAGCCGGAAGAAGAGAAGCTGCAACGAATGCAGCGCATGGTTCAGGGTGTGGTTTCCGAGAAGCTCCTGTTCCTGGACACCGAGAGCAGAAAGAAGGACCAGGCTGCCCACCCGCTCCGGGTGCCGATTTGCGAGCACCAGGGCGGGTCCGCCGCTGCGGCTGTAAGCTACCAGATGCACTCTCTCCACCCCAGCGTGGTCGAGGAGTTGCCTCAGGTATTCGGCGTCGGCTTCGAAAGATCCATCCTCCACCCGGTTGGTTGACTCTCCGTGTCCCGGGAAATCGGGCGCCAAAATGTGGAAGTCTTCGGGCATCTCGCGGAGAAGCGGCTCGAAGACATCCGATCCGACCGGACTGCCGTGGATGAGGAGCAGGGTGGGGGGGGCCGGGATTGCTGCCTGACGTTCGCGATAAGCGATCTCCAACGTTCGCCCGGCGTCATCCCCGAAGCCCTCCACCACGAGTACTTTCTGCCCGGGGCCCGGCGAGGCACCCTCTGGGGAGAAGTGCCTGACGACATGCGAGAGTGCGAGCAGGATCAGGTAGATAACAACCGCAACCGCCAGCCAGCGTTTCAACCGTTGTTTCATCCCGACAGCCGGCGCGGGAGCCTGTGTTCGGAAGGTTCCAGGAAACAAAGATGGTCCCGATCAAAGACCTGGTGCCTCATGGACACATCGGTCGGGCTGATGCGGACGATGGTCAGAGAGCGTGTCGAAGCATCGTCCCGCACCATGGCAGGCCCGAGGGCGGGCCGCTCGGGATCGTGGTGCGAGTGGAACGCGAGAAGTTCGCTGAGGAGCGGTTCAGGGCCGGTCAGGGCGTGGTAGAGATCACGCCGGGCCGTTTCGGTTTCCAATGGTCTCCACGACGAGGTGGTCACCGGTGGTTCGATATCGCCCAAATCAGTTGTGAGGCCGCCCTTGCCATCCCAGAGGATCAGAGACCGCCGCCCGTCGCCGTCCCCGAAAAAGAGAAGAAACGCGGGATACGCCGAGGGGTCGAGGTCGTCGTTCGCCCACGCGAGGGCGTCTTCGAAACGGCGGTTAGCGACCGCTTCACGCGGCAGATCGCCGCGGCTCCTGCGCGGGCTCGCGGACGGGGCCGTGTCCGCTCCGTACCAGTTGAGCAGGGCGGCGGTGAGACCGTATTCGTTGACCGCAATCCAGGTGCCTCCCCCTTGCGGGTCGAGCGGAGCGATCAGGCGCGGGCGTTCCGGGGGTGTAAAGATACCCGGAGCGGTTTCGGTCGGACGCGACCGCTTTTCGTCACGGTTGAACAGGTAGATGCGAAACCCGTTTCCGCCGGTCCAACTCAGGGTGCACATGGGTGTTGGCGGCGGAATCAGCGGGCGACCCCGGTCTTCCGCCAATGGGCGAGGGTGGACGGCGCGACGCCGAAGCCCTCGGGAGTCGGGTGGCCAGCCAGGCGCAGGGCGGATGCGATCAATGCCAGATGGTGGACCGTGTGGCTCAGGGCGAAGTGCAGTTCCCTCTCCAGTGTGGTAGGGATCACTGCGGAGGGGTCTTCGACCGATATCCGCACATCGAGAGGCTCCAGCGGACCGAGCGAGTCCAGCCGTTCCAGGGTGTCGGCGATCCGCGCCAGGGCTGTCGCAGGGTCCTGTTCGGTTTTCGAGTCCCTCTGTCGTTCGTAGTAGTCAATCCGCCCATGCCCGGCCCCGTGGCAAATCGCATCGTAGTGGTCGAGAACATGGCGGAGATGCGCCCCCACCGCCGACGGAGAGGCCGGAGGAAACGACTGTGTGTAGAGTGCCTCCGGCAACCCGTCCAGAAGTTCCGAAACCTGCTCAAGCAAACTCCGATTGGCCGAGACCAGCGAGGGTAGGTGGGAAGAAGACATGACGGACAAGGCAATCATGATGGGACCCTCGCCTGTGGGGTTTCAATCATGAAACCGGGTGAAGAAAGCCTGCACCACCAGGCTTCCCTTCTGCCGGGCGGTGTGCGGCCGTTTCGGCGATGGCTCCTCCTGGTAGAAGTCAAAATGCCATTCCGCCACGATTCGGCAGACCCGGGCCAGGGGCTGGTGCCAGGGGGGAGATTTGAACTCCCGACCAAAGGCTTATGAGTCCTCTG
>CAYVUQ010000158.1:0-4721 GCA_964454915.1 uncultured Puniceicoccaceae bacterium | reverse complement strand
CCTTCGGGATCGGCACCAGCCAGGTGCGCGATGTCCTGGCGACCCAGACGCTGGCGATGTCGAAGCTCAAGGTGCGCCGCATCAATGTGGACGGCAGGCTCTCCCCGGGAGTGTATGCCAAGGACGTGATCCTCCACATCATCCGTACCCTCGGCGTCAACGGCGGGATCGGCTATGCCTACGAGTACGGCGGCGAGGTGTTCGACAACTTCACCCAGGAGGAGCGGATGACGGTCTGCAATATGTCGATCGAGGGAGGTGCCCGCTGCGGGTATGTGAACCCCGACGAGACCACGTTCGAGTATCTCAAGGGACGTGCCTATTCCCCGGATGACTGGGACGCGGCGGTGGAACGTTGGCGGAGCCTCCGTTCCGACCCGGACTGCTCCTACGACGATGTCGTCAATATCCGGGGCGAAGACATCCTGCCGACGGTGACCTGGGGCATCACTCCGGGCCAGGCGGTGTTTATCGACCAGGATATCCCACACCCGCACGAGGTGCCGGAAAAGGACCGTGCTACCGCCGAAGAGGCCCTCGACCACATGGCCCTGCGTCCCGGAAGCCCCATCGCCGGGACTCCGATCGATGTTGCCTTCCTGGGCAGTTGCACCAACGGGCGCCTTTCCGATCTCCAGGAGGCCGCCCGCTATCTCAAGGGACGCAAGGTCGCCGCCGGGGTGAAAGCTATCGTGGTGCCGGGTTCCCAGGTTGTCGCGTCCATCGCTGAACAGCAGGGTCTCGACCGGGTTTTCAAGGAGGCAGGTTTCGAGTGGCGGCGTGCCGGATGCTCGATGTGCCTGGCCATGAACCCGGACAAGCTCGTCGGCAATCAGCTCTGCGCGAGTTCGAGCAACCGGAACTTCAAGGGCCGCCAGGGCAGCCCGACCGGTCGCACGGTTCTCATGAGCCCGCTCATGGTCGTCGCAGCCGCCGTGACGGGCGTGATCTCCGACGCCCGTGAGGTCTTCGAAATCAAGCAAACGGCGGCCTGAGCACCGGGCGGAACGAAAAGGAGTTTTCAAAATGGCACTCGAAAAGATCACAGCGGTTTCCGGCAGGGGGGTCCCCTTGATCGGCGACGATATCGACACGGACCGGATCATCCCGGCCCGGTTCATGAAATGCGTAACCTTCGACGGTCTCGGCGAGTTCGCCTTCTACGATGTCAGGAAGAACGAGGACGGCAGCGAAAAGCCGCACGTGCTCAACGATCCGCGTTTCAAAGAAGGCACGATTCTCATCTCCGGTGCGAATTTCGGTTGCGGCAGCTCGCGCGAACACGCACCGCAGTCGCTCTACCGCTTCGGATTCCGGGGAATCCTGGCCGAGAGTTTTGCCGAAATCTTTTTCGGCAATTCGATCACTCTCGGTATGCCGTGCGCGACCCTGCCGCGATCCGATCTCGAAGAGATTGCCCGCTCGGTTTCGGAGGCCCCGGAGACCCTCATCGAGATCGATGTGGTCGAACGGAAAGTCAAGGTGGGTGGCCGGGAGTATCCCTGCGGCATCCCCGACTCCGCCCGGGATGGACTGATCGAGGGCCGGTGGGACCCGATTGCCGAGCTGCTGGAGAACTCGGATGCGGTGGACGCCGTGGCCGAAAAGCTCTCCTACGTTTGAGCCTGCCGGAAATCATTCTCGCTTCGGCATCGCCGCGGCGCAGTGACCTGCTCCGGTCCGCCGGTGTCCGCTTCCGCGTGGAACCGGCCCGCGTCGATGAGGTGCCTTCGGTCGAAGGTTGTCCCCGCGAAACCGCTACCCACAACGCCACCCTGAAAGCCGTCGAAGTCGCCGGACGCTTTCCCGGCAGGCCGGTGCTGGGTGCGGATACGGTAGTGGCTCTGGGGGAACGAATCCTCGGCAAGCCTGCGCACGAGGAAGAGGCCCGGGCCATGCTCCGCGAGCTGTCCGGGAGGACGCACTCCGTCGTCACTGGTGTGTGCCTTGTCCGACCGGACGGCTCGCAGGTGGTCTTTGCGGTCGAATCCCGGGTGCGCTTTTATCCTCTCACTGACCGGGAGATCGCCGGGTACATCGCCGACGTCCACGTCCTCGACAAGGCGGGAGCCTACGCACTCCAGGAGGAGGGGGCACGGATCGTTCAATCGGTCGAAGGCTCCCGTGACAACGTCATCGGTCTCCCCGTAGCAGAGGTTCTCGCCGCCCTCACGCGTGGGCAGGGCGAAAGCGGACTTTGAGCCGGAGCCGCTTGAAGAGTTGCACGGGGGTCCTGCCTGGAATGCGGCAGACCGGCGCGCGGTAGGCGGGACTCACCGATCCATTACTCCGGACGGGCCAGGGAGACCTCGACGTGGAGATCGTGGGCGAGGTTCTCGATGGCTTCCGTGACCTGTATGGGGTCGATTTGTCCGTCCGAGGAGAGGGTGGCCTCGGCCCGGAAGAGAAGCGTGCCTGAATCCGCTGCGGCTTCCGTATGCGTGGTCAGGTCTTCCACATTCAGGCCGAGCCTGGCCACGCAGCCGAAAATTTCGCGTACGATACCGGGGTGGTCCGCGCCGATCAGGGCGAGGTGGAACCGGGGATGCGGGACATCAGCGGTGTCTCCGCCGACCGCGACCGTTGTTTCCAGGCCTTCGATCGCGAGCAGCGTCTCCTTGAGCGGCGAAAGGCCGTCTTGCGGAACGCTGACCTGCAAGAGACCGACGAACCGTCCCGCCAGGTGGATCAGGCGGCTGCGCTCCCAGTTCCCGCCGTGCTCGTGGACGAGTTCGGCGATGGTTCCGACGATGCCCGGACGGTCTTCGCCGCTGACCGTGATGATGAGGTTGGAGGTTTTCACGACGGGGCACGCTAGGGGCCGACCCCCGCAAAGGCAAACCGCTTCTCGGCGTCGGAAGGAAAATCCCGAATGTCGTTGCGGTTTCAGGACAGGACGGGATATTCGAGCCATGGCTTTCGTTTGTCCTTCGCTTTTCCGCATTGATCACATGCGGCTCCCGCTCTGCGGCAGGTGCTTCCTGATTCTGCCGGGATTGATTCTTGCCACATTATCCCTCCAGGCGAAGGTGGGAGAGTTGTACAAAGCCCACTGCATGAATTGCCACGGGCCGGGGATGCAGGGTGGCATGGCACCATCGATGTTGGACGACGAATGGAGATACGGAGACGACGACCAGACTCTCGCGGACGTCATCGCCAACGGGCGGATCGCCCACGGGATGCCCGCCTTCCGGGACTTGCTTTCCGAGGAAGAGATCAGGGCCCTGGTCATTTATATCCGTGAGAAGAATGCGCGGGCTCTCCCTCCCGCAGGGCCGGAGTCGGTGGGCGACGGGATTCTGCGGGCTGGTGGACACGCCTTTCGTCTCGAAACCGTGGCCGAGGGTTTTGAAACTCCCTGGGCGGTGGCGTTCCTGCCGGACGGGCGACTGCTGGTCACGGAGAGGGAGGGCCGCTTGTGGCGTGTTGATCCGAGCACGGGCGAGCGTGTCGAAATCCTGGGCGTTCCAGAGGTGTATGCGCGGGGGCAGGGTGGTCTGCTCGACGTGGAGCCGCACCCCGATTACGCCGGGAACGGCTGGATTTACCTGTCCTACAGCGATCCGGACGAAGTCGGTGAACGGTCCATGACGGCCATCGTCCGGGGGCGGATTTCCGGGGATCGCTGGGTCGATCAGGAAACCGTGTTCGAGGCACCGGAGGACCTGTACACCGGCGGCGGGCGTCACTTCGGCACCCGTCTGGTGTTTTCCGGGGAGGACTTGTTCTTCGCCATCGGCGACCGGGGAAGGCGTCGGGACGCCCAGGACCTCGCCCTGCCCAACGGCAAGACCCATCGGATTCGCCACGACGGTTCGGTGCCCGACGACAATCCGTTCGCAGGCCGGGACGACGCCTTTCCGACGATTTGGACGTATGGCAACCGCAACCAGCAGGGCCTGGCCCTGGACCCCGCGACCGGGCGGCTGTGGTCAACCGAGCACGGACCCCGTGGGGGCGACGAGCTGAACCTGCTCCGGCGCGGAGCCAACTACGGATGGCCGGTTGTCACCTATGGCATGAACTACAACGGCACACCCATCACCGACCGGGTCTCCGCCCCCGGCATGGTGGACCCCGTGGTGCACTGGACGCCCTCGCTTGCGGTCTGCGGACTGGCATACTACGACGGCGAGCCCTTCAAGGAGTGGCGGGGGGACCTCTTGTCCGGCGCGCTGGCGGGTCGGGAGCTGCGCCTGTTGTCCCTGGACGGCGAAACGGTGACAGACCAGGAAGTGTTGATTGAAAACAAGGGCCGGATCAGGGATGTGGGAGTCGGTCCGGAAGGTCACCCGTACATCGTTTTCAACGGCCCCGGCAGGGTCGTCAGGATGGTCCCGGCGGAGTAGGGCGGAGGCCGGGGCGGATTCCCATCGACACCGCTGAGCGGATACGGCAACGTCTTCCGCAACCCGAATCATCCGGCCCGGGTGGTGGAATGGAAGACACAGGGGACTTAAAATCCCTTGGCCGCAAGGCCGTGCGGGTTCGAATCCCGCCCCGGGCACCATCCCGAAGCTTTGTCTTGACAGGCAAGGACCGAAAAGGTTGGTTCCATGGTTTCCCCTTCACGGTGGTAGTAGCTCAGTTGGTTAGAGCATCGGTTTGTGGTACCGAGGGTCGCCGGTTCAAATCCGGTCTACCACCCCAGCCTTCGCTCAAGCGGAGCGCGGAGCGAAGGCTGCCGCGACGAAGCTGCCAAGCGAAGTCGGGTTCTT
>CAYVUQ010000157.1:0-4755 GCA_964454915.1 uncultured Puniceicoccaceae bacterium | reverse complement strand
TCCTTATCGGCCAGCTTCCTGCTCGCTACTGCTCCAAAAGAAGAAGAGTTTAAGGATATTGAGATTCGAGGAACGGTTATTTCAAGCGATGGTTATCCCTTGGCTCTGCCTGGCGCAGGGGGTATAATTCGATACGCCGATACGGGGGAAGTGCAGATAGTTGGGACTACGGGAAGGGTAACCTCGTCTACAGGCGAGTGGAAGCAGTTTGTGCGTCAAAACGACAATGAGATTCGCTTAATTCATCAGGATTTCACGCTCGGAACAGTCCATCAGTTAATTCTTCGGTTTGAAACGGAGACAAGCGGTACCATTGATAACATGATCATTTCACCTTCCTACTGGGAGGGAATTTCACAGACAATCTCCTTCACCGTTACGAATTATCCCAACAGAGGGGTCAGCGGTGACGCGACCGAAGTGCTTGAGCACTTCGGTCCGTTGGTCCCCCTCAGTGGCGGGAGGAATTGGAGCGAATCGATGGGGACGGAACTCTCCGCCTCCGGCGGGTCGGTACGTAGTCCCGAGTTCGGAGTGCTGTCCCCGGGGGATCCGCAGTGGGCGGTTTCTGATCGATTCGGGTTGGTTCATTTCGGCGAGGATGGTTCGCAATACGGCGGCTTTGTCTGGTCGGAGCGGTTCGGGTGGATGCGCTTCGAGGAAAACAATGGATCGCGGTTTCTTTGGTCGACCCAACTGAAGACCTGGCTGGAGGTCCGACCGGACGGGTCGTTCTACAGTTTCGATTACGGTCTTCTGGAGCCGACGGGGATGAAGACCTACCGCTCGCCGGCCTTCGGGAATGTGACCACGGGCGACTACGGCGGCTGGATCCACAGCGACCGTTTCGGCTGGATGTGGTCGGCCCGGGACTCCGGAGGCGTGTGGTTCTGGAGCGAGACCCGCAAGGAATGGCTCGGGGTGATGTCGGGCGGGTCGGTGTGGTCGACCCAAGAGCAGCGGTTTCTCTGATTTCGGAGTTTTCGGAGGAGAAGCGCTTTCGAGGGGTAAACCCTCTCCTACGGGCCATCGTCGTAGGAGAGGCTTTATGCCTCGATCCATGGGTTCGTAAACCGAAACGAATTCCGTTTCGAGGGGTGAACCCTCTCCTACGGGGCAATCGTCGTAGGAGATGCTTTATGCCTCGACCGGGATGGTCCGGACCCATCGAGAGGGTCGAGGGGTAAACCCTCTCCTACGGTCGAGGGGTAAACCCTCTCCTACGGTCGAGGGATGAACCCTCTCCTACATGGATTACTGTAGGAAAGGCTTTCTTGAGGTGAGCCTGCCTGCCGTGAGCTTGTCGAACCTGGTCGAACCTATGCCTCGATCCGGGTGATTCCCGAAAAGGGCCTCGCTTCGATTCCTGCGACACTCCATTTTTTAAGTCTCTTTGAGGCAGGGAAATATGAAAGCGATATTTCGACTTGGGAATGGACTTCGTTAGGATTCCTGCTGAGAATTTGCAATCACACCTATACCGGAGACTCTCACAGCCATGAAACTATTATGAAACTATTCGCCTCAGTTCTTTGCGGGCTCGTCTTTGCGGGTTCGGCTTATTCTCAAACCAATGTCCCGGAGGTTGTCCTGGGTCAAGGAAGCGATCGCAATGCCCTGACTCAGACGACCTTTCTTCCCAACGGTAGCGGTGGGGTCGTCAGCGGCTCGACCTTCTCGGGGCAACACCAAGGAGCCGGAGCCTATTTCGAAGGGTATTATTGGATCGCGGTTCCGACGGTCGATTACGACGGCAACTCGGGCAATGCCATCACTCTTTTTCCGGTCAGCGGCATCGGTGCGCCCGATGCAACCCTGCCAGAGCCCGTCAATGTACCTCCGATGAACCCTGCGGAGAATGGCGGTTTCCTTTTCGAGCCTTGGGAAAACGTCGAGCTGGTCGTCTGGGAGGACCAACTTTGGGTTCTGACTTGGGAGGAGACTTCGGCACTGGTTGGTTTTGCCCCTTTGTCCCTGACATCCAACAGCGACACGAGTATCTCAGGCGACGCACCTTTTCTCAGCACCCACCCGGACGATAGCAACAACTTTATCCTGACGGGGGACCGCCCGGTGCTCGGCCTGAGCGCCGAGGTGATCGAAGGGGAACTGGTCATCTTTACCTGGAGCGGCACTCACCTCGATGGATACGAATTCGGTGTGAAACGCGTTGTAAATGGCAACTTCTTTCTCGACTCACACTACCTTTCGCTCGGTGAGGAGATCCAATACTCGGGAATCTTCGACACCCATGTATACATTCCCAACGCGAGTGCAGCGCTGCCTGGAGCGACTCCCGGAGAAATAAACGTGCTTATCGTCGCGGCCAGTGAAAATGCGGGTAAAGGTGGAAACCAAGACCTGCTCATGTGGTCGTCGACTCTGGACGGTCTCGAAGGCACGAGCGAGTTTCCGGTGAGGGAGGTGCCCTACCTGAGCAAGACGGGTCTCTTTACCGAGGATCCGGGCAACATCTTCGTGCTTAAACTTTCCGACGGTGCCGTTGACCACTCGGTCGGACCCTCCGACCAACCCGCCGTCACCATTGGAATACTTTACCAGGTGACCGAGTCGCCACACTTCCCCTGGTTTATTGCTACCGGGCCTCTTGCGACCAGTTTCGCCCCCGGATCGGACGACGAGGTCCCTTCCTTTACCTATTCTTTTGATGGCGTAAGTCCCCCTCAGGGACCGAACTACAGCTTCAGTTTGGGCATCCAGCGCGTGCAGGGGAGCAACGGAGATGTGCAGGACTACGCCATGTTTGCCACCGCCGTGGAGCTTGATGGTGGCGGGGTCATGCAAGGCTATTTTCAGGCGGCCAAGGCCAATGAGCTGCGAGTCGACAACCTGGCGATTACCGACACAAGCAATCTCAGTCAATTCAGTGACGATCCGGACACTCAGGCGAACATCACGGAAGCGTGGCGTCTGCTCGGTGTCATTCACGGTCCGCCTCCCTTTGCCTACAATGACGATCCGAAGAACAACACAGACGTTATGATCAAATGGGGATCGACGCAGAGCGATACGCAGGCCTCGAGCGTTACCTCCACCAGCAACAAAACATTCAGTGAACAAATCAGCGGAAAGGCCCCCATCGTCAGTGTTACTTTCAGTGGCACCGAGAGTTTCCTGCATGCCAGTGGCAACAGCGAAGCCGAGACGAGCAAACTTACGACTGTGTACTCCCAGACCTTGTACTCCGTTGATTCCAGTGGGGATGTGGCGAATCAGGGCTGGTTGGTCTATCTAATGCCCGAAGTCCACAATCAGGCCTACAAAGCCTACAATTTTCTCGGCGACGACCTCGACCGGGTGGTCTATGTGACCTGGATTGGCGGCATGGTAATGGAAGCGGTCCAGTATACTATCAATGACCCGAGTCAGCCATCGACGTTTGACGGAGCGCGACTGTCCCTCGCGGCCGGCATCCCGGCAACGCCCGCCAGCGACGACCCGAACTCCTGGAGTGTGGTTCCTGCCAGCTCCGGTTCCGTTGATGTTTGGGCTTCCGGTCCACTCAGGTACACGGAGTCATCCTCTTCCAAGGCGACTTTTGAATGGTCCTCGACTACCACCGGAGAGAACACCACGACGAAAAGCACGACTTACGGGGGCGGTGTTAAGATTCAGATCGGTTCCAAGGGAAAAGATGAAAAAGGGGGTGTCTGGGGCTTCGGTGTCGGCGGCTCGTTCGAGAGAACGGATACAACGACCTATGAGCTGACCTCGACAGTTAAAAACACCTTCAACGAAGGCTTATCGGTCAACGTGGATGAGATCTTCGTCAAGAGTCCGCCAGCGGCGGGTAGTTACCGTTCCGTTACCGTGACACCCTACCTGCTCTTTCCGCCCCAGGATGGTGATGCCAATTGGTTTCCCAGTGCGAATTCGGGTTCCACCCCGTTCCTGCTCACGTGGACGGCTACCGCCACACCGGTGTCCAGTGAAGTCGATGCGAATTTCGGAGTATTGTTGGCTACGGGTACCAACCGCTATGTCAGCGACTCCTATGGCACCCTTGCCTTTGCCGACGGAGGGATTGACCGCAGCATGGCCTGGAGTGCTTCTCTCGGATCCTGGTTGCGCGGGGCGAATGGTGTGGTCACCAGTTCCGAATACGGCAGCCTCTCCGCCATCGACTCGCCCGGGTGGGTTCTTTCGTCGATTTTCGGGCACGTTCATTTCGGGATCGACCCGTCTCTCTACGGGTCCTGGGTCTGGTCGGAAAGTCTTGGATGGATGCGTTTTTTCCACGGCGACGATGGAGAGGTTTTCCTCTACGCCGATTCGCTGCGAGGATGGCTTTCCGTTCTTCCGGAAGGCGAGCTTTACAGCGTCGACTACCGCACTCTCAACCCTATCGGTGGATCCCGATTCTCCTCTCCGCTCTTCGGAGAGCTGACCGTCGGTGATTTCAACGGATGGGTTTTCTCCGACCGTTTCGGCTGGCTCTGGGCCGTTCGCGACGGCGCTGCTTCTTGGTTTTGGAGCAATGCACGCCAGGAATGGCTGGAGATCCGGGGCGGAGGTCTCTGGTCAACCCGAGAGCAGCGGTTTCTCTGATTTCGGAGATTTCGTAGGAGAGAAGCACTTTCGAGGGGTAAACCCTCTCCTACGGGGAATTTGTTGTAGGAGAGGCTTTATGCCTCGATCCATGGGTTCGTAAACCCAAACGAATTCCGTTTCGAGGGGTAAACCCTCTCCTACGGGGGCGATCGTTGTAGGAGAGGCTTTATGCCTCGATCCGAA
>CAYVUQ010000156.1:0-4761 GCA_964454915.1 uncultured Puniceicoccaceae bacterium | reverse complement strand
CCTTCTACGTCTTCGGCGGCGAGGAAAGCTACGGCTACCTGGCGAACGACCTCATCCGCGACAAGGACGCCAACGCGGCGGTTCTGATGTTCTGCGAATTGATGGCCTCGCTGAAAGAGCAGGGCCGCTCGGTCCCCGAGTTTCTCGATGCGATCCACCTCGCCTACGGGTGCCATCTGGAGCAGTTGGCCAACGTCTATTACGAAGGGGCAACGGGCTCGGCGAAAATCAAGCGTATCCTGGAATCCTACCGCGACAATCCGCCGACGCAGGTGAACGGAACGGCGGTGACAGAATTCACCGATTTCGGCACGCAGACCATCCTGGATGCGGACGGCGACGAAGTTCCGCGCCAGGACTTCTACTTTGTGACCCTTGCCAACGGCGACAGCTATGCGGTGCGCGGCAGTGGCACCGAACCGAAGATCAAATTCTACGTCTTCGGTCGCCGCGAAGCCACGGACCTCGACGCCACCCGTGAAAAACTGGCCTCGGAGCTGGCGGAGCTGCGGTCGGCCATCGAGGCGGACGCGCGTCGGCGGGCCGAGAATTGAGATTCACCAAATTGGGTTGAATGGAGCGGACTTTTCCCGTTTCGTGAGGTTTTCCATGGCTACGAAAAAGACATCCCGTGCCGTTTCCGGACCGGTCGGCAAAGCCGCCAAGGCCAGGATCAACGCCTCGCTCTCCGACGAGGAAAAGATCGGGCTTCTGGCAGACATGATCCGCATCCGCCGATTCGAAGAACGCTCACTGCGTTCCTACCAACAGGGAAGAATCGGCGGATTCCTGCACCTCTACATCGGGCAGGAGTCGGTCGCCGTTGGCAGTCTCTCGGTGTTGCACGAAAACGACCACTTCATCACCGCCTACCGCGACCACGGGCACGCCCTGGCGTGCGGCATGTCGATGGAAGAATGCATGGCCGAGTTGTACGGCAAGGTCACTGGTTGCTCCCGCGGCAAAGGTGGTTCCATGCATTTTTTCGCCCCCGACAAACACTATTGGGGCGGCCACGGGATCGTGGCGGGGCAGACGCCCCTCGGTCTCGGTCTGGCCTACGGCCTGAAATACAACGGGGTGAAAGGCTGCGCCCTCTGCTATCTGGGCGACGGGGCCGTCAACCAGGGGGTCTTCCACGAATCGCTCAATCTGGCAGCACTCTGGGACATTCCCGTCGTGTACATCATCGAGAACAACGGCTACTCGATGGGAACCAGCCAGGCCCGTTCCAGTAAATTCACGGACAGCCTGGCCAAGCGCGCCGAGGCCTACGACATGGCCTGGGAAAGCGTGGTCGCCAACCATGTTTACGTGGTGCGCGAGGCCACCGAGCGCCACGCGCGCTTCGCCCGCGAGGAGTCAAAGCCGGTTCTTCTGGAGCTGAAAACCTACCGCTACCGGGGGCACTCCGTGGCCGACGCCAACTCGGAAAAGTACCGCACCAAGGAGGAAATCCAGAAATACCAGGAGACCATGGACCCGATCACCGTCTTCCGCAAAACGTTGACCGAGGAAGGGGTGGTCGATGACGACAAGGTCAAGGAGATCGAGAAAGCGGCCAAGGACGAAGCCAACGCAGCCGCGAAGTTCGCCGAGGAAAGTGATTTCCCGCCGGTCGAATCGATCACCGAGGACGTTTACTGGGAAACCGACAACCCCGACCAGCGCCAGAGCGGCGGTCGCATGTTCTTCCACACCTGACCCACCGCAGAGCACCATGCCCGAAATCACTTACCGCGAAGCCGTCAAACAGGCCCTCATCGAGGAGCTGGAACGGGACGAACAGGTCGTCGTCATGGGCGAGGAAGTCGCCCAATACAACGGTGCCTACAAGGTCACCGAGGGACTCCTCGACCGCTTCGGAGAGAAGCGGATCATCGACACGCCGATCAGCGAGGCCGGGTTCATCGGTCTGGGCATCGGCGCATCCATGCTGGGAATGCGCCCCGTCATGGAGCTGATGTTCTGGAGCTTTTCCTACGTGGCCTTCGACCAGGTCGTGAACAACGCTGCGATGGTCCGCTACATGTCCGGCGGGCTCATCAACGTGCCCATCGTTATCCGCGGACCCGCCAACGGGGGGACCAACGTCGGTGCTACCCACTCACACACTCCCGAGAACTTTATCGCCTACACACCCGGCCTGAAAGTCGTCTGCCCCTCCACCGCCTACGATGCCAAGGGATTGATGAAAACGGCCATCCGCGACAACGACCCGGTGTACGTGATGGAGAACACTCTCCTCTACGGACAGAAGTGGGAGGTCCCGGAAGAAGAGTACCTGATCCCGCTCGGAAAGGCCGACATCAAGCGCAAGGGATCGGACCTGAGCATCATCGCCCACGGGCGCTCCACAATCACTGCCCTGGAGGCCGCCGGGAAACTCTCGGAGAAAGACGGGCTGGAGGCCGAAGTCGTGGACCTGCGATCCATCCGCCCGCTCGACATCGACACCGTCCTCGAATCGGTCCGCAAGACCAACCGCGTGCTGTTGGTGGACGAAAACAAGCCGTTCTGCGGAGTCAGTTCCCAGATTTCACACATGATCCAGCTCGAAGCATTCGACTATCTGGACGCCCCCATCCGCCGGGTGACCTCGATCGATGCTCCGGCCATCTACTCCGATCCCCTCGAAAAGGAGCAATTGCCGAATGTCTCACGGGTGCTCAAAGGTGCCCGCAACCTGTTTGAGGAGGCTCCAGCCGGGGTCTGACGGTTCGCAATTTCGACCCACAAACCACACCGCAAAGCACACTCCCATGGCTGAAATCATCGAAATGCCCAAGCTCTCCGACACCATGACGACGGGAACCCTCGTCAAATGGCTGAAAAAGGAAGGGGACGCAGTCGCCAACGGCGACAAACTGGCCGAGGTGGAGACTGACAAGGCCACCATGGAGTTGGAGAATTTCGACGACGGCGTGATGCTCAAACAGTATGTCTCCGAAGGCGACCAGGTGGAAATCGGAGCACCGGTGTGCGCCATCGGCGAAGAGGGCGAGGACGCACCCGAGGTAGGAGAACCGAGCGGTGGCACTGGAGGCGATGACGAAAAGGAAGATTCCGGGAAGGCACCAGCGGAGTCCGGCAGCGAGGAGGAAGCCGAGGCCGCGGAAGAGCCGAAGGACGCCCCGGAAGAGGAACCCGACGGAGACCGCGTCCTGGCTTCTCCGCTCGCGCGAAAGATCGCGAAAGAGAAAGGCATCGATCTGACCGCAGTATCTGGCAGCGGCCCGCGCGGACGCATTGTCAAGGCGGACGTGTTGAAGGCCGCCGAATCCGGCGGCTCTGCCACGACCCCGGCTTCAGCAGGTGGCGTGAAGGAAATCGCCGCGACCGTTCCCTCCGCTCCCGCGCCGGACGGAACCTTTCCGGCGGGCGGCGAGACCAGGCTCTCGAACATGCGCTCCACCATCGCCCGTCGTCTGTTGGAGTCAAAGACCACCATCCCGCATTTCTATCTGGAGATCGAGGTGGACGCCGGCCCCCTCATGGCTCTCCGCAAGAGTGTCAACGAAGGACTGGCGGATCTTCCCGCCGAAGCGGGTGGGGCCAGATTCTCGGTCAACGATTTGATCCTCAAGGCGTCCGCCGAAGCCCTGCGCCGGGTGCCCGAGGTCAATGCCTCGTTCGGCGGCGACAAGATCGTCCGCCACGGTGCGGTCCACCTGGCTTTTGCGGTGGCCGTCGATGAAGGACTCGTCACCCCGGTTATCCGCGACGCACACGCCAAGACCCTCCGCCGGATTTCCTCCGAGACAAAGGAGCTTGCGGGCAAGGCCAGGGACAAGAAGCTCAAGCCGGAAGAAATGTCCGGCAGCACCTTCACCGTCACGAATCTCGGCATGTACGGGATCAACGCCTTTTTCGGCATTATCAACCCCCCAAACGCCGCGATCCTCTCAGTCGGTGCCACGGTCGCCAAACCGGTGGTGGACTCCGCCGGGACGATCACCGTCGGACAACGGATGAACATCGGGATCAGTGCCGACCACCGCGTGGTGGACGGTGCAGTGGGAGCGCGCTACCTCTCCGCCCTGAAACAAATCCTCGAAGCTCCGGCCTTGATGCTGGTCTGAACTCTGATAGCGGAGCGACCGAAACGATTCAGCCTCGACAAGGCCACTTGAGGGCCTCTCCAGACCTATGACACAAACCGAATCCCCCAACATCGTCTTCGTCATCGCCGACGACGTGACCCCCGCCTACCACGGCTGCTACGGAGGCCCAACACCCACTCCGAATATCGACCGCCTGGCCCGCGAAGGTGCCCTCTTCCGGCAGGCCCACGGCGTGGCCCCCCTTTGCAATCCAAGCCGCTACAGCATCTTCACCGGCCAGTATTGCGGGCGCGCGGCCTCCTGTTCCGACGGATGCTCAACCGCCGAACCGTATTCGCTTTCGCAAAACGCGGATCTGCAACCGGACACTCCGACCTTGGCCAAAGTGCTTCGGAAGAAAGGCTACTTCACTGGCCATGTCGGCAAATGGCACAGCAACTTTTCCATCCTCGGCGAAGAGTGGGACCCCGACCTCCTCGGTCCCGACGCCGATCTGGACGACCCGGAAACGGACGCACGGCTCCGCGAACTTCACGCCCGCCACGCCGATGTGGTCAAGCACTGCGCCGGATTCGAATGGGTGGATGCTGTTAACTGGGGCAATCTTGGGGGCAATCGCCCCACACGGTTACGCTTCCACAATCCCGGATGGATGACGGAAGCTGCGCTGGGTTTCCTGGAGCAGACAAAGGAGAAC
>CAYVUQ010000155.1:0-4840 GCA_964454915.1 uncultured Puniceicoccaceae bacterium | reverse complement strand
CGGACGGATCGGGACGATCGTCCCCTACGGCGATAACGATGTCCCCTTCTTCGACCGGTTCTTCCTCGGCGGCCCCAACACCCTGCGGGGCTTCGGTTTCCGCGATGTCGGTCCCAAGGACGAAAACGGCGACGCCATCGGGGGCAACTCCTTCGGTTACCTCTCCGCAGAGTACATGGTTCAGCTCGCCGAACCGCTCGAGTTCGTCCTCTTCTACGACTGGGGCTTCGTCAATCCCGAGGACTGGGATTTCAACACATCCGGCTACAACGACGACTGGGGCTTCGGCTTCCGGGTCTTTATCCTCGGAGCACCCCTTCGCCTCGATTTCGGCTTTCCCATCACCGCCGACGATCAAAATGACGACGGGATGCAGTTTAATTTTTCCTTTGGGACCCGCTTCTGATAGAAAATCCCTCCGCAGCAGATTTTTCCGCCAATCTCGGCCAACCAATCAAACCAGAAAAACCACCAATAGATACCATGAAACTGAAATCCGCACTTATTCTCATCGCTCTGTTCGCGACGACCTTCGGCCTCCGCGCCGAGTCCGAGGTCAAGGTCGGCATCGTCGATCTCGATATGGTCCTGCAACAATACGACCGCTTCCAGGAAGCCCAGGACGAGCTGCGCCAGCAGCAGGAGCGCGCCGACGCCGAGCTGCGTCCGATGGTCGATTCCATCAACAAACTGCGGGAGGATATCCAGGCCGCCAACGCCCGGATCAACAGCCCGACCAGTAGCGAGGAATCGCAGATGGAAGCCCGCAACGAACTCGCCGAACTGCAAGCCCAACTCGAAGCCCAGGCCATCGAGTTCCAGCGCCTGCGCGCCGAAGCCCAGCGCACCATCGGCCAGCGCGAGCAAAACATGCTCTCCATGGTCCTCGACGATGTCCGCGGTGCCGCTGCAACCGTGGCCGATGAAAAAGGCCTGAACCTTGTGCTCAGCTCCCAGAACCAAATCGTCCTCTTCTTCGACGCAAGCCTGGACATCTCCGACGACGTGCTCGCTCTGCTGGCCGCCGAAGACGATTCGGAAGAGGAGTAAAGCGGGTCACCGGCACCGCGCGATGAGACTTAACCTGTCCTTCGACGATCTGCTCTCCGTCATCGGAGAAGCCGAAACGGAGGGGGACTGGCGTGGTCCCGTCGAGGGGATCGCCGATCTGAAAGAGGCGCGCGGCGGCGACCTCTCGTTCCTGGGCAACTCCAGGTACACCCACGAGGTCGCTACCAGCCGGGCCTCCGCCATCCTCCTGCCTCGCGACTACAAGGGTGCGCCCAAGGCGGATCAGGTGTTCCTGCGGGTGGAAAACCCCTCGCTCGCCCTGGGCCGTGTCTGCGCCCTCCTCCAAAGCCGTTTCTGGCCCAGGCCCCCGTCGGGTATCCACCCCACCGCAGTCATCGACCGGGACGCCCAGGTTGACGAGACCGCATCGGTGGGCCCCTACTGCCTGGTCTCCTCCGGTGCGCGGATCGGAGCCCGCTCGGTCCTGACCTCCCATGTCAGCCTGGGAGCCCGAGCCGCGATCGGTCCCGATTCGAGGATACTCACCCACGTCACCATCGGCGATTTCTGCACAATCGGAGCGAGGGTCTTCCTCAATCCGGGCGCGGTCATCGGATCGGACGGTTTCGGCTACGAAACCGTCGAGCGAACACACCAGAAAATTCCGCAAATCGGGCGGGTGGTCATCGGCGACGATGTGGAGATCGGAGCCAACGTCACCATCGACCGCGCCCGCTTCAGCGAAACCCGGATCGGCGAAGGCACCAAGATCGACAACCTCGTCCAGATCGGCCACAACGTCCGCATCGGTCGCCACTGCCTGATCGTCGCCCAGGTCGGTATCAGCGGGAGCACCACCGTCGGCGACCATGTCATGATCGGCGGACAGACCGGAGTGGTCGGCCATGTGACCATCGGCGATGGTGCCAGAATCGGCGCACAAAGTGGCATCTCCAAATCCGTCCCGCCCGGACAGACCGTCCAGGGCGCACCGGCGACCGACATACGCCTTTTCCAACGGATCAACGCCCTCCAACGACGCCTGCCCGAGTTCTTCGAGCGGTTCCGTGAATGGGAATCCGCCATGCAAGAACCGAAAGGAGTCGGTCGATGAACCCTCCCCGATGTCAGGCACCCCTCGCCTCAGGTCCGCACCAGTCACCGCGGACGTCCTTCTCCAGATGAAAGAACCCAGACTGAAAATCTTCTCCGGAAACTCCAATCCGGACCTCGCCCGCAAGATTTGCGACTTCATCGGTATCGAGGTCGGCCAGGCCTCCGTGACCAGCTTCCCCGACGGCGAAACGTTCGTGAAGTACAACGAAAACATCCGGGGCGACGACGTTTTCATCATTCAGAGCACCTCCGCACCCGCCAACCACCACATCATGGAGCTGCTGATCATGATCGACGCCGCCCGGCGCGCCTCCGCCAAGCGGATCACCGCAGTCCTCCCCTTTTACGGCTACGCACGGCAAGACCGCAAGGATCAGCCACGCGTTCCCATCACCTCCAAGCTGGTCGCGAATCTGCTGGTCGCTTCGGGAGCCACCCGTGTTCTCACCATGGACCTCCACGCCCAGCAAATCCAGGGCTTCTTCGATATCCCGGTCGATCATCTGTACGCCTCTCCGGTCGTCTATGAGTATCTACGCACCCTCGAAACGGAAAAGCTGACCGTCTTTTCCCCCGATGTCGGCGGCATGAAAATGGCCGCCGCCTACGCCGACCTCCTCGGCTGCCAGCTCGGGTTCTGCGCCAAACGCCGAATGGACGCCGAAACCGTCGAGGCCTTCAACATCGTGGGCGAGGTCAAAGGTTGCGACATCCTCATCGTGGACGACATGACCGAAACAGCCGGCACCCTGACGGCCGCAGCGAAGCTCCTCAAACAAAACGGCGCAAGCCGTGTCATGGCCGCCGTGAGCCACGGAACCATCAATGAAATCGGCTACGAACGCCTGAAACTCGGCCACATCGATCAGCTCATCACCACCGACACCGTCCGGGTGGACCCGCGCGACCTGCCGATTACGGTGCTGAGCGTCTCCCCCCTTCTCGGCGAAGCCATCAAGCGTATCCACGGCAACTCGAGCGTCACCAGCCTCTTCCGGGTGAAGGGGTACTGAGACCCACCCCCTTTACCAGCAATGACTTACCAGGAAGCTCTTACCGCCCACATGCTGGGTGCCGATTACACGCCGGCTACCGGACCCGAGCTCGCCGACGCCCTGTCCGTCCCAAAAGGCGAGAGAGACAAATTTCTCGCCGAACTCGACCGCCTCCAAACCACGGGGCACATCGTCCGCCTCAAACGTGACCGGCTCTGCCTCCCCCGCGACGCCGATCTCGTCACCGGCATCATCCTCTTCCGGCAGACCGGCAAGGCATCCGTCCGGCCCGACACCCGCAGCTACCAGGCCACAGCCGATCCGGTCGAAATCCGCTCCGACGACACCGGACTCGCCCTGCACGGCGACCGGGTCGTGGCCCGGCTCGACTCCGACCGTCCCCGGCGAAAGCCCCGCGGCAAAGGCCGACCCTCCCCTGCCCCACAAAAGAAAACCGGTCGGGTCATCCGCATCCTCGAACGGGCACGGCAAAGCCTTCCAGGCACCCTGAAAAAAGCCCGCCACGCGTGGTACGTCATCCCCGACGACCCGCGCATCGTCCAGGACATCCTCGTCCCCGAACCGGGTCGCGACGGCGCACTCAAGGCCAAAGTCGGAGACAAGGTGATCGTCCGCCTGCTCGAATGGACCCAGCGGCACATGAACCCGGAGGGCGAGATCGCCCAGGTCCTCGGGCGCACCCACGAACCGATGGCCGAATACAAGGCCATCCTCCACAAATACGATCTCGACCCGGACTTTCCGGACGGCGTTGTCCGCCAGGTTGAAAACGTCCCCGACAAGGTCTCCGACCGCGCGACCAGTGGTCGCCTCGACTGCCGCGACCTCCAGACCGTCACCATCGACCCCGACGATGCCAAGGATTTCGACGACGCGCTCTCGCTCGAGAAACTCGAGGACGGCAACTGGCGGGTCGGCGTCCACATCGCCGATGTCAACGCCTACGTCAAACCGGGCTCTCCCCTCGATGTAGAAGCCGCCAAACGCGGCAACTCCACCTATCTCACCGGGACCGTCATCCCGATGCTCCCCCACAAACTTTCCAACGGGATTTGCAGTCTTGTGGAGGACGAGGACCGACTGACCAAGGCCGTCTTCCTCGACTTCAGCCCCCAGGGGCGACTGGTCTCCTGGACGTTCGCCAACACCGTCATCCGCTCCAACAAGCGTCTCACTTACCGGCAGGCCTACGCGATGATGACCGAGGACGACCTCGAGAAGATCCGCAACGCCCCTCTCCCCCCCAAGCACCAAACCGGTTCCATCGGCCGCGACTTGAAAACCCTGAAAAACGCCGAACTCAAGGAGCTCCGCCGCATGATCCGCAAGCTTTGGTTCTTCGCCGAGCGGATGCGCAAGGGGCGCATGAAGGACGGCAGCCTCGATCTCGATATGCCGGAGGTCAAAATTTTCGTCGACGAGACCGGCGCGGCCGACCGCATCGAGAGCATCGTCAACGACGAGAGCCACCAGCTCATTGAAGAATTCATGCTCGCCGCCAACGAAGCTGCGGCCAAAGAGATCCGGCGTCTCAACATTCCCTGTCTCTACCGCGTGCACGACGAGCCCGACGCCGAGAAGCTGGAGGAGTTTCGTGAGTACCTGGCAACTGTCGGGATTACAGTGGGCGACCTTACCCGCCGCCGCGAAATCACCCGTATGCTGCGGGCGGTCAATGCCCACCCGCAAGCATACAC
>CAYVUQ010000154.1:2934-4894 GCA_964454915.1 uncultured Puniceicoccaceae bacterium | reverse complement strand
GAAACAAAGTAATCGGTCGCTGCGCGAATGCCGATTCGATGTGGGGACAGACAAACGGGGTCGTCACCCCGACGATCAGAAAAAGCACCATGTACACCGGGATGGTGATCTTGAGCCATCCCCTCAGCTTTGCGGCCAGTTCGCCCTCGGTTTTCAGGACGAGGTAGATGTTTCCGTGCATCATGAAGAGGGCGACGGTGGTCACCCCCAGGAGAAGAGAGTAGGGGTGGATGAGCGTCAGAAAGGTTCCCGTGAACTCGTGGTCGGCGTCGAGCGGAATGCCCCACACGACATTGCCCATGGCCACGCCGATGAGGAAAGAGGAAAGAATGCTCCCGAAGGCGAACCCGGCGTCCCATCCCCGCCGCCAGAGCCGTCCCGGCTGTTTGCTGCGGAACTCGATGGCGACGGCCCGGAAAATCAGAGCGAACAGCAGGAGCATGAAGGCGTCGTAGAACCCGGAGAAGACGGTCGCGTACACTTCGGGAAAGGCCGCGAAGAGCGCGCCTCCGCCCGTCACCAGCCAGACCTCGTTTCCGTCCCAGACCGGCCCGATGGCGTTCAGGAGGATGCGCCGTTCTTCGTCCGTCTTCGTGAAAAGATGGAGACCGCCGACGCCCAGGTCAAAGCCGTCGAGCATGGCGTAGCCGGTGAAAAGTACACCGACCAGGATGAACCAGAAAGTGGGCAGGTCGAAGGCGATCATGACTTGGATTCGTCTTTGGTTTTCTCTCCCAGTGCCTTCACCACGCGCCACTTCTCGGGGATCTCCCCGCCCGAGAGGTCGTCGCTCGGACCGTGCTTGATCTTCGAGTTGAGTGTGTAGGCGAATACGAGAAACAGGAGAGCGTAGATGAGGGCGAAGAGGATCAGCGAGACAAGTACCTGTTCGGCGCGGACCGCTGCAGAGAGAGCTTCGCTGGTCTTCAGAATCTCATAAACGATCCACGGTTGACGGCCCATCTCCGCAGTAAACCAGCCGGCCTGGCTCGCGATCTGGGGGAGCAGGACCGAGAAGACGCACACCACCAGGAACCATCTTGTGAAACGCTTGTCCACCGCCCAGAGACGACCGGTTTTCCAGAGTGCCACCCCGGTCCACGCTATCATGAAAAGAGCGACCCCGCAGGCAATCATGATGTGGTAGGTCTGGAAGACTACAGGTACGTTCGGCCAATAGTCGGGACGCAGGGTCTTGATATCCTCGGGTGTGGCATCGGGGTGCCGGGCGAGAATGAACTCGTCGGAAGGAAGGTCCTCCAATCCGGGAACCACCGTTTCCATCGCTTTGAAGGGGCTCAAAAATTCGCCGGAAACCAGCAGGCTGAGCAAGCCGGGTATCTTGATGGAGGTTTCATTGACACCGATGATCTCGCCCGCGTCGTTGCGCTCCCATCCGACCCATCCGACAATTCCCAGCGGAGCTTCGGCGGTGCTTTTCTGGAGACCCTCGATTGCCGCCAGTTTGACTGGTTGGTTTTCGGCCACCCCGCGGGCGGTTTCGTCGGCACTCCAGAATTGCAGCAGAGTTGTGATCGCGGCCAGGGTCAGGCCGATCTTCATGCTCGCCCTGGCAAACGCCGTGTGACGCTTCTTGAGCAGGTAGTAGGCACTGATGCTGATCACCAGAAAGGTGCCCGCCAGCCAGCAGGCGAGGATGGTGTGGATGAGGCGGTCAACCGATGAGGGGTTGAAGACCATCGTCCAGAAATCGGTGATCACCGCCCGAATGCTGTCCAGGTCCGAGGATTGGAGGATGTAGTCCTTTGGCAGAGGAGTCTCCTTGATCGTGAAAGTGCCTTCCGCGAGGTCGGCGGACAGCGGGAATTGCGAGCCGTCGGCCGTTTCCTTTACCTTCCTGGCCAGGTGGAAGCCAGCGGGAGTATGCATCCAGGAGTTTGCCACCAGAATCCAGATCGCGCTGAAGTGCGCACCCAGAGCGACCATACACGAGGAAAAA
>CAYVUQ010000154.1:0-2924 GCA_964454915.1 uncultured Puniceicoccaceae bacterium | reverse complement strand
GTCAGCGGGGGAAACAGGAAGTGGAAGCCCACCGTGAAGGCGAACTGGATTCGGGAGAGAATTTCTAGGTCCACGGCGGAGAGTCTTTGGCGGAAAAACGAATGAAAAATGATCCTGCACGGCGGATGGCCGTGGAGAACAGGTCTAGGCCGTGCGCACCCGTGTTGACGAGCGAAAAATCTACCGCAGCACCCAGGGAAGAAGGACCGCCGTACCGTAGAGAAGAGCACCAATCAGAACAGCAGTGCCGATGCGCTGTGTGAATGTTTCCGGATTGCGCTCGTTCCACTCCCGGCGCGGGTAACGCTTTTTGAACACGAACTCGAAGTTGGGCCGTCCCGCCGGTCGCACGATGGCACTGATCCCCACATACAGACCGAAGAAGAATGGAAGTAGAATTAGTAATTCCAGTATCAACATTTTCTTATCTTAATACGAGGAATCGCACCGATGAAAAGCAAGATGAAGTGATTTTTGCCTAATTTTTCGTCAGACGAACCAAAAATTTGTCAGACAAATATCTTCTTGCCCCCCCCCCCTAATCTTGTCAGACAAAATTTATCTTGCCTCCATATGGAAACACCGTGGGACCCTTCGGGGTTCGATGTTTCCGCATTGACGGGGAGGGTTGGCTTGGTTTGCATTGGCCGCTTTCCGCAGCCCGGTGGTGTAATGGTAGCACAACTGATTCTGGTTCAGTTTGTCGGGGTTCGAATCCCTGCCGGGCTGCCAATGGCGGATTTGTGATGCGGTTCGACGTTCTTACTCTGTTTCCGGCCATGCTGGAGGGGTTCCTTTCCGAAAGCGTGGTGGGAAAGGCCGTGCAGCGTGGACTGATCCAGGCACACGTACACAATCTTCGCGACTGGGCTCCCGGTCGCCACCGGATCACCGACGACCGCCCGTTCGGCGGGGGTGCAGGAATGGTACTCAAGCCGGAGCCACTGTTTGCCGCGATCGAGGAGATACGGAGGCCCGAGACCCTGACGATCTACCTCGCGCCCGATGGCGAACGGCTCAGTCACGAGATGGTGGTCGATCTGTCCTCCCGTGCCCACCTGTTGCTGGTCAGCGGTCACTACGAGGGGATGGACGAGCGGGTGCGGCAGACCCTGGTGGACCGGGAGATTTCGATCGGAGACTATGTGCTGACCAACGGCACCCTGCCGGCTGCGGTGTTGATCGACGCGGTGGCCCGGAGGGTTCCCGGGGTCCTGGGCGAAACCCAATCCCTGGAGCAGGACAGCTTTTCCGACGGTCTTCTCGGATTGCCTCAGTACACCCGCCCTGCCGAATTTCGGGGGATGGGCGTGCCCGAGGTTCTCCTGTCGGGGGACCACGGAAGGATCGAGGAGTGGCGGGCCGAGCAACGGCGTCGGCGCACGGCAGCGCGTCGCCCGGATTTACACGAGTCCGGGTGAATGGATATCGGATTTGGTATTACCCCCCTGTCGAGACGGCCTCCAGCAATGCTTCGACGCAATCGATTCTCGTTTGCGGCCCCACGCCGTGTCCGCCGTTGAGGATGTGGCCGGGGTCGGCGTTGGTTTCCTCGAGCAGGGAGCGCACGGCGGATCGGACGGTGTCCAGGTCGGTTTCGAGCAGCAGGGGGTCGAGGTTGCCCTGGAGAGCCAGATTGGGTCCTACTGTCGCACGGGCCTGGCGGAAGGGAACGGTCCAGTCGATGGCGATGGCCCGGCTGCCGGTGGAGGCCTGCTCGGCGAGGCGGTGCCCGGCCCCCCTCGAGAAGAGGATCAACGGTTTTTCGCAGGCTTCCCGGATGCGGCGGACCGGTTCGAGACACCATTCGCGGTACAGGTCGGCCGGGCAAAGACCTGCCCAGGAGTCGAAGAGCTGGATGGCGTCGGCACCGGCTTCGCACTGGGCACCTACGTAGGCCAGGCAGGCGTCGGTGATTTTCGCACGGAGTGCGTCCGCAGTGTGCGGGTCGCGGTAGGCCAGTTCGCGCAGGTGGCGGCCCTCGCCGGGCGAACCGCCCTCCACCAGGTAGAGTGCCAGCGTCCAGGGTGCTCCGCAGAATCCGAGAAGTGCCTTTTCAGCGTTGAGTTCGGACCGCAGGATACCGAGGGCTTCGCTCACGTAGGAAAGTTTGCCAGCGGTGTCTTCGGGGGAAAGGCCGTCGATCTCGGTGCGCGAACGAACCGTCCGCTCCAGCTCGATGCCGCCCTCGTCGCGGAAGCGGTAGGAAACCCCGAGTGCTTCGGGAATGACCAGGATGTCGCTGAAGAGGATGGCTGCGTCGAGAACCGGGAAACGCCGAAGGGGTTGGAGGGTCACCTCCACCGCGAGATCGGGCGTGCGCACCATTTCGCGGAAGGGATGTTTCTGTTTGAGGGCACGGTATTCGGGCAGGTAGCGCCCGGCCTGTCTCATCAGCCAGACCGGGGGGCGTCCCTGGTTGCGGCAGGCGAGGGCGTCCAGAAATCGGAGGCGTTGGTTCATGCTTCGTCGTGTTCGGGGGGTGCGCCGGGGGCCAGCCAGTCACGGGGCTGCAAGTAGCGTTCCGCGAGCTGGCTCTCGGGTCCGCCGGACGGTTCTCCGTCGGAGTAGGTCCATGCGGCGGTGGAAGGGAGGGACATGAGGATGGATTCGGTTCTCCCGCCCGAGGCCAGTCCGAAACGGGTGCCCCGGTCGTAGAGCAGGTTGAACTCCACGTAGCGCCCCCGGCGCAGCCGCTGGTGGCGGATTTCCCGCTCGCCGTAGGGATAGTGACGACGGCGGTCCAGGATGCGCAGATAGGTGCACCGGAACGCATCGACCGTGCGGAGTGCGAAGGCGTGGGTTTGCTCGAATCCGGCCTCGTCAAAATCGTCGAAGAAGATGCCGCCGATGCCCCGCTGTTCGTTGCGGTGGGGGAGGTGGAAATAGCGGTCGCACTCGCGCTTGAACCTGCGGTACAGACC
>CAYVUQ010000153.1:0-4915 GCA_964454915.1 uncultured Puniceicoccaceae bacterium | reverse complement strand
GAGAGCCTGCGTACCCGTATTGAACAGGCCACACGTGAAATCGGAGAAAAATGAGCAACCCAAAAGTCCTAATCCTCTGCACCGGCAATTCCTGTCGCAGCCATATGGCCGAGGGGTTCCTCCGCACCGCCGCAGGGGACATCCTCGAAGTCTTCAGTGCCGGGTCTAAACCGGCTGGCTACGTCCATCCTCTGGCCGTCGAGGCGATGAAGGAGGTGGGGATTGATCTGTCGGCCCACGAATCGAAATCGCTCGACGGTTTTCTCGAAGCCGGTATCGAAACGGTCATCACGGTCTGCGACAACGCGAATGAGTCATGCCCTGTCTTCCCCGGTGCTCCGGTCCGCCACCATTGGAGCTTCGAGGATCCCCCGAAAGCGGTTCGCGAGGGTGAGACGGAAATCGACGCCTTCCGAAGAATCCGCGACGAGATCGGCAAGGTTTTCAAAGCATACGCGGCGGGACGCCGCGAGGCGTCAGGAAAAGGATACAATTGATGAACACTGAAAAAGACAACTCAGGGAAAGTAACCGAACCGGAGAAGCCCCGGGGATTTCTGGGTCGAATGCTTTCTCGCATGGACCAACGGTTGAAGGCGAAGGCACGCGACAAGAGCACTGGATGCTGCTCTTCCGGTGGATCCACTGAAAAGGGCGGAGACAACGGCAAATGCTGCTGACCGCGGCCGAGTGGCTCGCATTCGATCTTTTCGGACTGGATCCCGCGTCCCGCTTCGGCGGGGCGGTCGCGTTTTTCATCTACGACAGTGTAAAGATCATCGCGCTGCTGGCGGTGATGATCTTCGTCGTCGGTGTTCTGCGGACGTTCCTTCCCCTTCGAAAAATGCGCGGATGGATGTCCAGCCGCGGGATTTGGCCCAATCTGGCGGCAGCACTGTTCGGTGCGGTCACTCCGTTTTGCTCTTGTTCGTCGATTCCGCTGTTCATCGGCTTCCTGAAGGCCGGGGTGCCGCTCGGAGTCTCCTTTTCGTTTCTGATCACCTCTCCGATTCTGAATGAGTACCTGTTCGTCCTGATGGCGGCAGAATTCGGGATTGGGATCGCCCTGCTGTACGCTTTGAGCGGAATCGTGATCGGGGTGTTGGCCGGTAGCATCATAGGCCGGATGCGCATGGAGAATCAGATCGAACCGGAGTTTGACGGCGCAGGGGAAACCGACGACGGGGAGGCCGTGCGGACGTGGGGTGCCCGTTTTCGATTCGGGTTCGCCGAATCAGTTTCGGTCCTGCGCTCGATATGGCTCTGGGTCTTGGTGGGGGTAGGGGTCGGAGCCGTTCTGCACAACTACGTGCCGCGCGAAACGATACATGATCTGATGCAGGCGACGGGTATTTTTTCCGTGCCACTGGCCACCATTCTCGGGGTGCCGATGTACGGGAGTTGCGCCGCAATCGTCCCCATAGCCGTCGTCCTTTTCGAAAAAGGAATTCCCCTGGGAACGGCTTTGGCGTTCCTGATGGCCGTCTCGGCTCTCAGTCTTCCGGAGGCGGTCATGCTCCGCCGGGCGATGCGGCTGCCGCTGATCCTGCTCTTCTTCGCCGTGACCGCCGCCGCCATCATCGCCACAGGCTATCTCCTGAACCTGGTAACCTGAGGTTCAGACCTTGATTTGGGCTCCGGCCGGATCATCGAGAAACCCCGACGAGCGCATCGCGAGCGGAAGAGCGGTCGCCACGGCCTGGCCGGAACGGAAGATCACCGGACCGAGATGGCGAAACGAAACATCACACGCCCTCATCCGCGTCTGCTCCCAGGGTGAGAACCCTCTCTCGCCGCAAAAAACCAGGGTGCCGGGAAGGGGATTGGACACCGGCTCAGCTCCAAGAAGGCTCTCGCCGAGGTAGGGATCCAGCACCGTGACCGCGCACGAATTTCCCGCCAGGCCCGAAACACCCTCCCAACCGTCCACCATTCCGAAACGGGGCACGCGCGTGTGGAAACCCTGCTCCACCCCCTCCCGGATCACTCGGTCGGCGGCGGTCCCGTCCAAAGCCCGGCTCTCACGGTATCCGGGCGGGGTTCGGTCGAAACAGGCGAAGGTCACCGAGCGCACCCCCCATACTCCTGCCAGAAAGAGGATGCGGCGGACTTCGGCGGGCCGGGGCAGGCCAACTACCAAATCCGTCTCGGGTGGTCCCGGCGGAGGGGAAGCCTCCCAGCACACATGCGTGATGCGCAGAACCCCATCGGGCTCACGATACAGATCCCCGATTCCCCTGGGACCCCCCACAACTCCCACGCAGACCTCGCCACTGTCCAGACGGGCAAGGGATTCGTGCCTGGGATGGCCGGGGGCGATCCGGTAATCCTCGGAAAACTCGTCAAGCAGAAGAAGATTCATGGACCAGGGGGATTCCACCGACCACCGATCATCCGAAAAGCATTCCCTTGATCCAGTCCTTCAGTTGGATCACTCCGTCCATGCCGACCGTAGCCAGCAGATAAACCACGTACGCGTAAAACGCAGCCGCAACCAGTCCCGCACCGAAAGCCACAAGTGCCGCAAGACCATCGTCCTCCGACAGGGCCACCCCTACCAGGAAGATGTCCATGGCGGGGAAGGTATTCGTCATCGGAATGGGCAGAATCATCAATCCGGCCATCAGGATAACCACGCAACCCAGGAAAATCCGACCTCCCGTCCGATTGATCCAGCGCATCCGCGGACGGATCAGACGCTCGGTCCAATGGAGGAACCGGCTCGCCGCACCGAATATCTTCCCAGCTGTCTGCTTCGATACCTTGCGTCGGAGAGCCCGTTCGGGGAGCCAAGGTCGCGACCTCCCTGCGGCCATCTGGACTCCGAGGAGGACCAGGAGAATTCCAAATGGCGTGCTGTATCCGGGCGCGGGAACCGGCAACGCACTGGGAAGGGCCAGAATGGCCAGAAGCAGACCGAACCCCTTGTCCCCAACCCGGTCGGCGATCACGCGCACCGGGAGGTGATCATCCGGTGTGTCCAACAGGCTGCGGAGGTTTTCGGAAAGAGAAAGCCGCTCGGTTTCCATGGGAGGAGAAGATGGCGGCGGGCGGCCCCTTGCGGCAATCCAAATTGGACCCGGCGGGTCTTCGCACTTGAACCCTCCGGCTGCGGCATCAAGATGTTCGCAACCGATTGATCAGTGGCAGGTTTTGATGAGAACATTGTACGCGAGTATTTTGAGTTGAACGGATTTCTCGTCCGGCAGCTGCGCAAATACCAGGTCCAGGCGCGGAAGAAACGCGCCGATGAGGAAGTGGATCTTCTGGTGTACAATCCCGCACCGGAAGAGCCGACTCCATCTCGGGGTTTCCAGCTTTTCTCCGGCGACATTCGCTCCGTGCACAGGGCACTCGTGGTGGTCAAGGGCTGGCACACGAGTTCCTTCACCCCCCGAATGCTGCGGCAGAGCAGCAAGATATTCGATTTCCTCAAGAAGGATGTGCTCGATACGGTCGAACAATATTTCGCGGAGGACAGCGATGTGATCGGCAAGATCGACCCCTTCGCAAAAATCCTCGTCCTTCCCGGGCTTCCCGCCACCGAACCGCACCGGGAGGAGTCCATTACCCTGCTAAAGGAGCACGGGATTGATTTCATCATCACCTTTCGGACGATTCTGGAGAATCTCCTTCAGGGGATCGAGGCCAATCATAACTATCAGAAATCCGAAGCACTGCACCTGCTTCGGCTTCTCAAAATCTACGACATGATCCGCGCACCCCAGATGGAACTGTTTTCCGACGACCGGCGGAGCGGGCGGGGGAGAGGATGACTTGCCTCAAGGCACTGGTTGGGGCATGTTTCAAACCGAAAACCATCACTGACTCTCTCCATGACTTACGAAACCTTTACCGATTACCCCCTCTGGAAAGAGGCATCTGCGCTCGCGGACGCCGTTTTCGATTTCAGCAGGGGGGTCGAAGACTTCTCCCTCCGGAACCGAATGACCGCCTCGGCCGTGGACATTCCTTTTCTCATCGCAGAAGCGGCCCAGTCGGAATCGGAAGAGACCATGCACTCGCTCCTGGGCCGTGTAGAAGAACCGATCAACGAACTCCGTAGCGTATTGACGGAGGCCAAGGAGCAAGGCTTCGCGCCGGGAGCCGACTACGCGTTGATGCAGGAACGTTGCAGAAACCTTTTCCGAAAGATTCGTTTGGCGGTCCCGGGAGGAAACCCTCCTGACGCGGACAACCAGACGCCCCCCCCTCCGCAAACCAGTGAGAGCGAACCGCCAACGCCGTCCGACGACGAGCCGGACATGGATGCCTCGGCGATGATCTGAGATTCAGCATCCGCCCATAGTGGCGATCAGGGCGAACTCTTCCGGTGCCACCGGCGTGATCGAAAGCCGGTTCCCTTTCTGGAGGATTCTCATACCTTCCAGCGCAGGTTCCGCTCTCATCTCTCTCAGAGTCACCACCCGTTCGAATCTGGCGACGAAGCGGACATCGACGAGAATCCAGCGGGGATTGTCGGGCGACGATTTTGGATCGTAGTAGTCCGAGGAAGGGTCGAAGGCTGTCGGGTCAGGATAAGGCCGGGACGCTACTTCGGCCAAGCCGACCACACCAGGCGAAGCGCAGTTCGAGTGGTAGAACAGGACCGGATCTCCCACGCGCATCTCGTCGCGCATGAAATTGCGGGCCTGGTAGTTCCGTACACCGTCCCACGGTTCACGGCCTCCGGGCCGGGCCGCAAGATCCTCAAGCGAAAAGGTGTCCGGCTCCGATTTCATCAGCCAGTTATTTCTGTTTTCCGTTTCCATCATGATATCTCCTCTTTGTTCGCTGTCCCCAGTATGGCTCTGAACCCCGCCCGGTAGTCGGGATACACGGGGGACCAGCCAGTCAGTTGCCGCAGTCGGTCGCTGCGCACCCTCCGGTTCGGCGGATCACCGGCGAGGTTGATA
>CAYVUQ010000152.1:0-4918 GCA_964454915.1 uncultured Puniceicoccaceae bacterium | reverse complement strand
ACCCAACGACCAAAAAGAAGTCCGACCGCAAGAGTGCCGCGCGGAAGACCGCCCCGAAGAAGTCGGTTGCCGCGAAGAAGACTGTCGCCGGAAAAAAATCTCCGCTGAAGAAGCCCGCGGGGAAAGAAAAGTCCTCCGTGCCGAAGAAGACATCGGCCTCTAAAAAGACCGCGGCCGGAAAACCTTCGTCTTCGAAAAAGACCTCCCCTGCCAAGGCGGAGTCCTCCGCAAAGAAGCCCGCATCCAGGGGCACCGCAAAGACTGGCACCGTCTCGTCTGAAAAGGACGGCGAGCTCAACGACCGGATCCGCCATCTCATCAGCAAGGGGCGCAGCCAGGGCTACCTTACCTACAAGAACCTGAACGAGGGCCTGCCCGAGAGCCTCAACAACCCGGAGGAGATCGACAATGTTATCCAGATTCTCGCGAATCTGGAAATCGAAATTCTCGACGACGAAGAGGTCGAGAAGTTCAAGGAGCGGCAGGAAAAGAACCACACGACCGACGCGCGCGAGGCCCAGTACGACATCCTCGACGACCCCGTTCGGATGTACCTCAAGCAGATGGGTCAGGTTCCGCTTCTGACCCGAGAGCAGGAGGTCTCCATCTCCAAGCGGATCGAGACCGCCGAACAAAAGGCCCAGGAGCTTCTTTTCGCCACCGGTCTCTCCAACGCCTACCAGATTCAAATCGCCGAGCGCCTGTTGTCCCGCGACGAACGGTTCGACCAGGTCGTCCTCGACAAACGGATCGATAGCCGGGAGAACTATTTCAAGGGGCTGCCGGTTTGGATCGAAAGAGCACGCAACCTGGAGACCAGGCTCGACAAGGCCTGGATCGCGTCGTTCGACGGTTCGTCGCCCGCCAATTGCAAACGGGCCAGGACCCGCTTCAAAAAGTATCTCGCCGAGCTGAAGCCCATCCACCGCAAGTTCTGTTTCAAACTCAAGGTGCTGGAGGAATTTCTAAAAAACCTGGAGCCCGCAGTCCGCGAAGCGGAGAACCTCATCGAATCGCTCGAGATCTCCGAAAAGGCGACCATCCGCAGGAAAAAGCCGGTGGACGAGGCCAAGGTCGAAAAGCGTCTGGAGGAAATCTCCCGCGAGCGTCGTATCGATGCCCGTGATCTTGTCTCGGAGATCGCCGCCGTGCGGCGCGCCGTCCGACAGGCCCACAAGGCCAAGACCGAGATGGTCGAAGCGAACCTGCGGCTCGTGATCAGCATCGCCAAGAAGTACACGAATCGCGGCCTGTCCTTCCTCGATCTCATCCAGGAGGGCAATATGGGCCTGATGAAAGCCGTGGAGAAGTTCGAGTACCGAAGGGGCTACAAGTTCTCCACCTACGCCACATGGTGGATTCGCCAGGCAATCACCCGCTCCATCGCCGACCAGGCCCGGACCATACGGATTCCGGTCCACATGATCGAAACCCTCAACAAAGTCCTGCAAATCCAGAAGGTGCTCCTGCAGGATCTCGGACACGAACCAACCCCCGAAGAGGTCGCGGCCGAGATGAACCTGCCCGTAGAAAAGGTCGGCCAGATTCTCAAAATGGCCCAGCAGCCGGTCAGTTTGCAGAGCCCGGTCGGAGATTCCGACGACACGAACTTCGGCGACTTCATTGAAGATAAGACCGCCGAGAATCCCTACGACCAGACCGCCTATTCGCTCCTGCGCGAGAAAATCGTGGACGTTCTCGGCAGCCTCAGCGAACGGGAGAAGAAGGTCCTGTCGCTCCGTTTCGGATTGGTGGACGGATACAGCCGCACCTTGGAGGAAGTGGGCCGCCAGTTTCAGGTGACCCGCGAACGTATCCGCCAGATCGAAGCCAAGGCACTCCGCAAAATGCGCCACCCGACCCGTATCCGGCAGTTGCACGGATTCTTCGATTCCGACCAGGGACAGGAGGGCGTCGGAAGCAGCGAGTTCATCATCGACAACGAGCAAAAGACGGATTCGGAATGAACGGAATGCAAGACCGGCCGAGAGATAGGGCGTTCGTGGCTCCACTCCTGCTCTTGTCACTATTGCTTTTGGCAGGCTGCCTCGGGGGAGCGGGAAACCCGGCACCCGCTACAGGGAAGACCGGGGACGACTCCCTCCCCGGTGCCGTGCGCTTCAATCCCAACGTCCGTATCGGGGAAGTCGTCTGGATCAACGACCAGAGCGATTTCGCGGTGGTCAGGCTCGACGCGCCCCGTTCCGCTTTCCAACCTGCGTTCCTCCTGGCTCTCGACCCCGAAGGCACCCAGGTCGCCGGTTTTCTCGTCGGCGGTGGTCAGGTGCAGGGCCGCTCCTTTGGTGCCCGTATCCTGGAGGGGCAGATCGTATCCGGCGGCGAAGTCAGAATTCCTGGCCCGGAATGGACCGAGTATCTGTATAATCGCTACAACCGTTCCGAACGCCTGCCCGCCTCAGCGCGTTGACGCTCGCCGAGACAGCGCCGTCAACCCCCCGCGCAAGACCATTCCGTAGCATCGACCGTGAGACCGATGACCATTCCGTAGCATTGGTCGTAAGGCCGATGACGATTTCGTAGCATTGGTCGTAAGGCCGATGACGATTCCTTAGCATTGGTCGTGAGACCGATGACCATCATGTCATTCCCCGCGCAAGGCGCGAAGGACGATCCCCGGGGTGAGGGTTTCCGGCAGGATTTCCGGTTCATCCCGACCGGGGAGATAGACCAGATTCACGGGGACCGCAGCCTTGCCGAGTTCGAGCAGCCGACGGGTGATGGCGGGGTCTTCGTTGGTCCAGTCCGCCTTGACGAGAGCCACGTCCTCTTCCGCGACGAACGTGAGGATTTTCCCCGAGCCGAAAACAACCGTCTTGTTCACTTGGCAAGTGGCACACCACCGGGCCGTGAAATCGACGTACACGATACGCCCGTCTTCGCGCAGCTCAGCCACCGTCTCCGGTGACCAGGGAACCCATTCGAGGTCACTCTTGCGGGGAAATCCGTAGGCCAATGAAGCCGCACCCATAACGAAGGCCGCAGCCACGGCAAGACGGCGAAGAGTTTTCCGGCGGTGCGGTGCACCGAAACGCCCGAACACCCATGCGGCCAATGCGAGCCCGCTGAGAGAAAGGAGCACCGCCAACAGATTTCCCCCATCGACCTGTCCGGCCAGCACGAAGATCAGCCATCCGGTCGTTGCGTAGAGCGGGAAGGCCATGAACTGCTTGAGCGATTCCATCCAGGCACCGGGCCGCGGGAGCTTGCGGAGCAGGGCGGGAAAGAGGCTGAGCAGTAGATAGGGGGTGGCCAGGCCGAGTGCGATAAAGGTGAATGTCAGGAAAGAAACGGTCGCAGGAAGGGTCAGTGCTCCGGCTAACGCAGCGGCAAGAAATGGGGCCGAGCAGGGAGTGGCCACGATGGTTGCGAGAACGCCGGAGAGAAACGACCCCCAGGGGCCCTCGCCTTTTTCGGCGCGGCTGCCAGCGGCAGCAAGCCCGAAACCGATCTCGAATACACCGCTGAGATTCAGGGCGAAAAGAAAGAGAAACGCCGCCATGCCAAAAACGAACCCCGCCGATTGCAGTTGAAAACCCCACCCGAGTTCGGCACCCCCCGCGCGGAGTGCGAGGAGCACCCCGGCCAATACCCAGAATGATACGACGACGCCCGAGGTGAAGAGCAGGCCGTGCCCAACGATTTTTCGACGTTCGTTGCCTGCCTGTTGAACGAACCCCATGATTTTCAACCCCAGTACGGGAAAAACACACGGCATGAGGTTCAGGACCGCCCCACCAGCAAAGGCCAGGGCCAGAAGCCCGAAAAGACCACCGCCTGTTGATCCTCCGGCAGACCCCAAGGCCAATGTCGGAGCCTCGCCCGACACATGGGCGGTCAGGGCAATCGCCGAAGCCCCCTCCGCGGCGGGCCATCCGCCGTCTGCTACCAGGACCGCTTTCACTTCGCCCGGAAGGTTTTCTGCGTATTCCGAGCGGGGCATATCGCCGATCAGGATACCGTCTTCAACCCGCCATGATTGGTCTCCGGAGGGTGCCGCCACCGGATCCACGGGAAAAAGGTGCAGTCCCGCAAGGTTGTCGGGAAGCCGCGTGAGACCAGCGATGCGGAACTGAAGCTCGGAGTGAGTGGCCCGCAGTTCCGCGTCCAGACCGTCCAAAGCCTTCGGCCAACCGCGTTGGGTCTCTACAAACGCTTCGTTTTCGACAGGATCAGTCGATGCTCGCGTTGCCACCGGAAGTTCGAGGGACAGTGTTGCAGAGCCGGGGATGCAGATATCCGCACACATCAGCCAATCGACCGATGCGGAGATCGGAAACGATTGGCCGACCGGCCAGGTCTTTGGAACGGTGATATCCGCGTACAGAGTAACTTCGTGGGAGTAAGTGAAATCGACCAGATGGGCGTTACGGTATATCTCCGGATACGGCCAACGCAGATCGCCTACGACCGCGCCATCGGGAAGTTCCCAGGAAACATAAGTGGTCTGGCCGGTATCGCCGGGATTCCGCCAATAGGTATGCCATCCGTCGTCGATTTCAAACCGCACACCAACCGGAACCTTCTGACCAGGTTCGACGGATGCGAAGGGGGAAACCAGACGCGCTGCAACCTCGCCGTCCCGGACCTGCGGCCCAGAAGCACCCTCCAAGTGGAGACCGAAGAAGAAGAGCACGGCAAGAGGGGAAAATAGTGATGGTTTCATGGAAGGAAGGACAGGATAGATTGCGCCGCTCCCCGGTCAAACCAGGGGCGAAATCGAGCTAAATTATTAGCCAGACAAAAAATTGCTTGCTTTATTTTGTCAGACTAAAATTGTTTTGCCTTCAGAATATATTTTCTGTCAAAATTATGCTTGCGCTGGGTGGGTGTTTTGTTTGTGTCGGGGGTATGTCGAAGAGAATGTTGCACAGTTCCGGGGAGGAGGGGTGGTATCATG
>CAYVUQ010000151.1:4001-4938 GCA_964454915.1 uncultured Puniceicoccaceae bacterium | reverse complement strand
CCAGCGGAACTACACCGAGAATCCACCGATTGCGGAAAAGAATCGTCTTCGTCGGCAGGACCGCCGCCAGAAACGAAGCCGAAAGACCGATTCCGGCGTAGGCACCGGCCACCCACCGCGGATCGACATGCGCGATCATCCAGGCCAGGACATTGGGCAGTACGTTGAGATATCCGTTCGGGGCCGATACGAGAGCATCCCCGAAAGAAATGCGATTCCCGTAATACCGATTGAAGTAGTGCAAGGCATCCTCCACGAACAGACTTGGATAGAGGAAATTCGGCCAGGAACGGATGAGCACCAGGGCGGCAGCCAGCAGGACCGCCGCACCGAGAAACTTCTCCGACTGGCACGAACCCCCGCCCGTGAACGGAACCCGCAGGCACTCTCCCCAGGCCTCACTCGACCGGGGTCGCGCCGCCTGCGCGACAACCCATGCCAAGACCGCACAGAAGACGAACGCCACCACAGACGCCCTGAGCGTCGCAGGACTGATACGCACCGGCGAGGATACAGCACCCCCTCCATCCACCCGCAGAAGCACCGCCACACCGTGCGGGTGAGACGCCCAGCCCGAACCCGATCCACCGAACTCGACACGCGCCTTCCCCAGGTCAAAGCGGTGGATCACATTGCCCGCCAGGTTTGAAAGGATTGCGCCTTCAACCGAGGGTCTGCCGGACCAGCCCAGGGACTCGATCCGTATCGAATGCAGCGGACGGGCGTCGAACA
Source organism: uncultured Puniceicoccaceae bacterium (assembly GCA_964454915.1). Classification (GTDB taxonomy): domain Bacteria; phylum Verrucomicrobiota; class Verrucomicrobiia; order Opitutales; family Puniceicoccaceae; genus Puniceicoccus. The sequence continues at coordinate 4,206 of CAYVUQ010000151.1, read as the reverse complement.
CCCATCGGTGCCGGACGACTTCGCCTTCCTGCAAGTGCTCTTCCTCCGCCACCCGCAGGCCGTGAAAACCTCTACCGCGGTCGTAGCGGAGCCGAAACACCGGCCCATCCTCCTCGCCGGGTACATCGTGGAACCCGACGTCGAGAACCATTCTGGAGTCCTGCCTGATTCCGGGAATCAAGACGATCAACGCACCGAGAATCCC
>CAYVUQ010000151.1:0-3991 GCA_964454915.1 uncultured Puniceicoccaceae bacterium | reverse complement strand
ACCGCCCGGCAAACGCCCCCCTCATTTGTTTCCGCACAAAAGGGCCGGGCGGGCCAATCCCCACCGCGCAGCCCTGAAACGCAGCGCGTTCTGCAAACAACCCGCCCCATAGCGCACGCTCCTCCGGAAACTGATTGACGAGGCCTCCGGAAAGTACCGCGTGGGACAGGATACCTCGCCAATCCTGAAGTTTCTCCAGAGAATCTGCGTGAGCATCTCGTTGTCGAAAACGAAGTCATCCGAATTGTGTTCCAGATCAAGAGACTCGATCAGCTGCCGCGAAAAAGCCCGGTACCCGGTGTGGTATTCCGACAGCTTCGCCCCCATCAGAAGATTCTGCAAAGCCGTCAATATCCGGTTTGCGGCGTACTTCCATGCGGGCATACCCCCGCTCCGCGCCCCACCGCCCAGTATCCGGGAGGCGAGAACACAGTCAAAGAGGTCCGAAGCGATCATCGAAACCATCGCCGTCAAAAGCTTCGGAGTGTACTGGTAATCTGGATGCACCATCACGACGATATCGGCTCCGTGCTCCAAAGCGATGCGGTAACAGCTCTTCTGATTTCCCCCGTAGCCGGTGTTCGCCCGGTGAACGAAGACCGTGGTCTCCAGCAGATTCTCGGCGCGGGCCACCGTGTCGTCCCGGCTGTGGTCGTCCACTACCACGACATGGTCCACGATTCCCTCGTCCAACACCTCGCGGTGGGTGCGTTCGATAGTGAGTTCCGCGTTGTAGGCGGGCATCACCACGACGATTTTCCGGCCCTTAAACATCCTTCTCCACCGCTTCATGCACCGCTGCGGCGGGCTCCCGAATCAGATAGGTGAGTTTGCCCTGCGACTCGAAATAGGTCCGCGTGCCCAGCTCGGCCAGCAGCCCCATGAGAATGGAGATCACCCCGAGCGAGCCCATAAAGACCACGAGCAGCGGTAGCGGCGTGCCGGTCAGCTGGATGTCTTCGACCCATTTGAGCCAGAACATCCACACGAAAGCGAAGGAACCCAGAAGGAAAAAGACCAGACCGATTCCCCCGAACAGATACATGGGCTTGTGGGAGAATTTGTGCAGAAACTTCACGACCATCAGGTCGAGAATCACCTTGAAGACACGCTCCAGGCCGTAGCTCGACTTTCCGCGCACGCGGGGATGGTGTGCGACGGGTATCTCCGCGACACGGGCACCCTGCCAGCTCGCGTAGATCGGGATAAACCGGTGCATCTCGCCGTAGAGCCGTACGCCGTCGAGAACTTCACGCCGGTAGGCTTTGAGGGAGCAACCGTAGTCGTGGAGACGCACCCCCGATATCCATGAGATGATCCGGTTGGCGATACGGCTGACCAGCACCCGCGAGAATTTTTTGTCCTTGCGGTTCTTTCTCCACCCCGAAACCACGTCGAATCCATCGTCGAGCTTGTCCAGCATCCTGCGGATATCGCCGGGGTCGTTCTGCAGGTCGCCGTCCATGGGGACAACGATGGACTGGCGGGCCACATCGAAGCCGGCCTGCATCGCCGCAGTCTGGCCGAAATTGCGGCGAAAATGGACCACCCGAAAGCGCTTGTCCGCGGAGTGGAAACGGTCGAGAAGCCCGGCGCTTCCGTCCGAACTCCCGTCGTTGACAAAAATGCACTCCCACTCGCGCCCGCAGGCCTCCAGGGACTCCAACAGCTTATCCCGAAGGTCCGGAAGATTCCCCTCTTCGTTGAAAACCGGTATGACGACGGAAATCGAATTGCTGCCCATACGTGCCTTCGAAAATACGAAAACCTAGGCGAAGAACGGACCCCTTGTCCACGAAACAAGTCACTCTTTGAAGAGAAGTCCGGTCAACGGCGACAATCCGTTCCAGTACAACACGCCCAGATAGGCGAACACGAGCAACAGCATCAGCCAGCCCCAGGTCCGTGTGAACGCCGCGTATCTTTTTCGAAGCCGCCCATTGAAGTGCTTTTCGTAGATACGGTCCAGGTTCGGCCCATCCTCGTCGTAGAAGACGAACCTCAAACCGAAGCCCAGAACCAGAATGACCAGGCAGACTTCGGCGACCAGCAATAAAAGGGATGTGTTCAAGTCGGATTGGAGATAAGGGGTTTTTCCAACGAAAGGCGCAAATTAGCATAATTTTGATCACGACGCAAGGGCCAGCGTGGCGACACCTTCCTCCTTTGCCTTTGCACCATCAGTCCGGTGCCCGTATAAACCGCGTTTTTCGAACACATGTCCGGGGGAATCATCGAAAGACTGGGCGGACGGACCATCGACTCCTTCCGCGGTCTCGGACTGTTTCCCGAGTTCCTCGGCGAGACGGCACTCAGTCTTTGGCGTTTTGTGCGCGGCAAGGCGGTCTTCCTGGGTCGCGACCTGCTCGCGTTGCTCTGGGAAAACAGCGGCCGATCCCTCGGGATCGTCGCCCTGATCACCTTCCTGACCGGGCTGATCATGGCCTTCGTCGGCGCGATCCAGCTCACACAGTTCGGTGCCGACCTCTTCGTGGCCGATCTCGTGGCCATCGCCATGTTCCGCGAGATGGGTGCCATGATGGCGGCCATTATCCTGGCGGGTCGAACCGGTTCAGCCTTCGCGGCGCAGATCGGCAGCATGAAGGCCAACGACGAGCTCAACGCCTTGCGCACCATGGGGGTCTCGCCCTTCGACTTCATCGTTTTGCCCCGGCTGGTCGCTCTCGTCGTCATGATGCCCGCTCTCGCCTTCTTCGGCGCACTTTGCGGGGTGGCAGGAGGGATGGCGGTTTCCGTCGGCTTCATGGACATTACCCCCACGGCCTACCTGCACCAAACCGCCACTTCGGTGGGGGGAGCGACCTTGTTCTCCGGGATCATCAAGAGCTTCGTTTTCGGGGGGATCATCGCCCTGACCGGTTGCTACCGGGGGCTCCGGGCGGGATCCAGTGCCGCCGCCGTCGGACAGGCCGCCACTTCCGCAGTAGTGACCTCGATTATCTGGATCATTATCGCCGACGCCCTCTTCGCCATCATCTTCAACTTGTACGGGATATGAAGGACACCGCCCATCTGCGCACGGAGGACCTTGCGGTCGGTTACGACGGCACGGCGGTCATGGCCGATATCCATCTGGATATCCAACACGGCGAGATATTCTTTATCATGGGCGGGAGCGGATCCGGAAAAAGCACCTTGCTGAAAACATTGGTCGGTCTTCTGCCTCCGGTCGGGGGAACGGTGCTCTACGACGGAAAGCGCTTCGTGCCCGAAGACCCGAAGGGTCAGGCCGCGGTGCTCCGCAACGCCGGAGTTCTTTTTCAAGGCGGGGCATTGTTCAGCTCCCTCTCCTTGATCGAGAACGTGGCCCTCCCCCTCCGCATCCACACCCGCAAGAAGGAGAAGGAGATTCTCCATATCTCCAGCCGTAAGCTGGCCCAGGTCGGGCTCGAGGGTGCCGGTACCAAGTATCCCCACGAGATCAGCGGCGGGATGATGAAACGAGCCGGTCTGGCCCGCGCACTGGCACTGGATCCCGACCTCCTCTTTTTCGACGAACCGTCAGCGGGGCTCGATCCTCTCAGCTCGCGTCACCTCGACGAAACGATCCACCGGATCAATTCCGAACAGGGCTCCACCGCGATCATCGTCTCCCATGAGCTGGCCAGCATCTTTACTCTCGCGGATCGCGCGGTTTTCCTCGATGCTGATTCGCATCGCCAATTGGAAGTAGGCGACCCGAAGGTCATGAAAACGGACTCACAACACGCGGGAATCCGGGCGTTTCTCTCAAGAGGGGAACCCGCAGACCCGGCTCCGCAAGCATGAACCCCGCAGCCCTCAGATTCCGCATCGGCTTGTTCATTATCGCCGTGAGCACCCTCTTCGTCGCGAGCCTGTTTTTCTTCGGCCTCGCCCACGTTTTCGAGAAAAAGGCCCGGTTCGTCTCGTTCTTCGCGGAATCGGTGCGCGGCCTTCAGGAAGGATCACGTGTGCGCTTCAGGGGCGTGACCGTAGGACAGGTCACCGC
>CAYVUQ010000150.1:3204-4948 GCA_964454915.1 uncultured Puniceicoccaceae bacterium | reverse complement strand
GCGGTTCCCCGGTCAGGCGGAAACAGCGAGCGTCTTCGTCGAAATGGCCGTAGCGGTCGAAACTGGTTGGGTTTTTCATAAACCCGCCAGCATTGATCCGGACACCCCTGAAGGAAAGAGCCAAAGCGTTCGGAACGGTGCGACTGACGGTTATGCCACTTCTAAAACACCTTCGGTAGTTCGAGAATGGTCACCGATGCTGCCGGAAGAACGATCTCGAGGGAATCACCCGCGACAGCCATCGTCTCCATCTCCGACCCGAACTGGCCGGGACTGACGAACAAATCCTTCAAAGGATTCCAACGTCCGCCCCGAAGGCGGCGCACCACTGCTTTGTCGAACGAACGGTCTCCGAACAGAATCTCCACTGACTGGTCCGCATCGGCGTCGCGATTGATCAAATGGACGAAGACGGCATCCGCCGATTCGGTCGCCACGGCATCGATCAGGGCCAGTGACGGCGAAGCGCGCAGACTTCCCAACGAAACGGGCTGGGGCCTGAGCGGGATGCCCTCGGTATCCAGGGGCAGGAAGCGGTCACCGTGGTTGGTGGCGTAGAACCCGGTCATCCGTCCTGCGGGCAAAACGAACGGCGGTTCCACCCCCGACGGGTCCACGCGCACTCCGTTGATCATCCAGTGATTTCCGATCATCATCGACTGGGTGGCCAGCTCGACGTTGTCCGCCGCGCGCAAGAAGGCATGAAGGAAGCCGGCGACACCGAGTGCCCGCGGCCAGAGGGTGGCTCCCCGCCGCTCCACACCCCAGCCGTTCCAATTCCATTCGGTCAGAACAACCCTCCAGTCCAGCTCCCGGGCCAGGTCCCAGGAATCGCTCCGCAGGACCGAGATCCCCTGACTGTCCACATCGGGTGCCCCCACCGTGCAATACCACAGATTCTCCGGCGACAACCGATCCGGGTCGATCTCGATCCCGTTACGCTCGAAAACCTGGACGCCCCAGGGGCGGTAGAGATGGACGGCCGCAAAGTCGGCCAATTTCCGGATTTCCGGATGGGAGAGTATCGGACGGATAACTTCCCGGTGCCAGTCTTCCCACATGACCGCGTCCACGATGACGCGGATTTCCGGGTCGATCCTCCGCATCGCCGAAATCACATCCGACAAACGGGCGATGAACCGCCCCGCAAGAGCGGCGTTGTCCGGAAACGGATCCAGGCCCAAACGCTCGCGCACGCCATTGGTGGCCCCCATCCAGGCCACCCACTCGTTTCCGATCTGGAAATACCGCACTCCGAACGGTTCCGGGTGCCCGTTGGCGGCCCTCAGAGCGGGCCAATCCGGCATTTCCTCTGGAAGATCGGCACCCACCGGCAGGTTGCAATAGGCGACCAGTGCCGCCGCCAATTCCTCCGGCGGCACCGGCAATTTTCCCGGCTCCGTTCCCCAGACTGCCGCCCGTAAATTGGTGACGATCAAGGGCTCCGCCCCCAGCCGCTCGCAGACGTCGAAATACTCGTGTAGCCCGAAACGGAACCCGGGCGGACGGGCCGCCTCCTCGCGGAACGGGGAGTTGTCGATCAAGGCGGTCCAGTCGTAAAGACTCTCCACCGCATATCCTCCGGGAAAGCGGATGATCGTCGGGGACAATTCCCCGAGTGCCTCCACCACTCCTGACTGGAGACCGGGAGCGTCCGGTGCCATGGCCGCTTCCGGTCCCACCTCCCCCTCCTCCGGGGATCGCCCGCCGAAGATACCTTCGCGCCGCAGGCCGGCTGTGCAAA